>NZ_JTLD01000022.1 GCF_000798815.1 Alistipes sp. ZOR0009
GTCCATTCGTCTAGGGGTTAGGACGCAAGATTTTCATTCTTGTAACAGGGGTTCGATTCCCCTATGGACTACAAAGGCTACCAAACGGTAGCCTTTTTTCGTTGCATTTTGCTTGTGTAGGTCTCTCCGGTTTATTACCTTTACCCCCTATTTTCTTAAAAAATTTACATATGAGAATTATTGAACCATCAGAATTACTCATTAGAGAAGATGGTAGCATCTACCACCTACACCTGCTCCCAGAGCAACTTGCAGATACTGTTATTTTAGTTGGAGACCCTGGTCGTGTTGAGACAGTTGCGGGCTATTTCGAGAGCATTGAGTGCAAAGTATCCAACCGCGAATTCTATACTATTACAGGTAAATATAA
Organism: Alistipes sp. ZOR0009; assembly: GCF_000798815.1. Classification (NCBI taxonomy): domain Bacteria; kingdom Pseudomonadati; phylum Bacteroidota; class Bacteroidia; order Bacteroidales; family Rikenellaceae; genus Alistipes; species Alistipes sp. ZOR0009. Next base: position 371 of record NZ_JTLD01000022.1, read on the forward strand.
TGGGCATAGAGTTTCTGTAATCTCTACTGGTATCGGAACCGATAATATTGATATTGTTGTAAACGAACTCGACGCTTTAGTAAATATTGACTTTGCAACAAGAACGGTTAAGCCAGAATTTAAGAAGCTAACTCTTGTTAGGTTGGGTACATCTGGGGCTATTCAGGGGAATATTCCGTTGGGAACTAAGCTTATTTCAGAGATCTCTGTTGGCTTTGATGGCCTTCTGAATTTCTATGCAAATAGAGACGCTATTTCTGCCTTAGATTTAGAAGCCGCATTTATCCAACAAACCGGATGGAACGCTCAGCTACCTAATCCGTATTTTGTTTACTCCTCAAAAGAACTTTTAGACCGCTTTTCTGGTTTTACAATGAAAGGAGCAACCATATCGGCTCCAGGGTTCTATGGTCCTCAAGGTCGCGTGCTACGTTTGCCTTTGGCTGACGAAAAAATTAACGATAAAATTGAGGCTTTTGAGCATAATGGAGTAAAAATTACTAACTTCGAGATGGAAAGTTCTGCATTAGCAGGTTTAGCTAAGCTCCTAGGTCATGATGCTACAACCATTTGTACCATTATTGCCAACCGAGTTAACAAAACAGCGCTGGGGGACTACTCGACCGCTGTAAATGAAATGATAGAAAACACACTAAAGTGCCTACTGCCATAAGAAAGATGCTAAAAGAGGAAGTAAATGCATTGGTTTCGCTAATTGATGACCCCGCACCCGAGGTTTTTGAAGCGGTATCACAGCGCCTTTACGAACTAGGTCGAGATGCAATTCCTGTACTCGAAGAGTATTGGGCTCATTCGACCAACGAGTATCAGCAAAAGCTGATTGAGGGAGTTTTACAGCGTATTAATGATAATATTGCTGGCGAAGAAGCCCGCAATTGGCTGGCTAAAGGATGTAAAGATATTGTAGAAGGTGCCCACCTAGTGGCGCATCTTCTCTTTCCAGAGCTGCCGCTTTCCGACCTGCAGCTGCAGGTTGATAAGCTGGCCAAGGAGGTTTGGCTCGAAATCAATAACAACCTGACCGCTTTTGAAAAAGTGAAGGTGATAAATCGCGTATTGTACGAGGAGTACCACTATTCTCCCGATCCGTTAAACCTGTTTGCGCCACATTATTTTGCTCTAAACCACGTAATTCTAACCAAAAAAGGGAATCCTCTGAGTCTTTCGCTTCTTTACATGGCAATTGCTCAGCAGCTAGGAATGCCGATTTATGGGATAAGCTTACCACGGAATTTTATTCTGGCTTATAAAGACCCCTACCACGGAGATGATGATACGTTACCCGTATCGCAGCGCGTTCTCTTTTACATAAATCCGTTTAATAGGGGGAGCGTTCTTAGTAAAAAGGAAATTGACTACTACCTAAATCAAATAAAAGAAACTCCGATAGATGCCTACTATCTACCTTGCGACAATCGAACCTCCATTATAAAGGTGCTTGAGAATCTTAAGCTTGTATACGATCAGGCAAAAAATGAGGCACAGGTTGCACGTGTAGAGGCGCTGCTAAAAATTATTGGCTAGTCAAAATTTATCCGTAGCTGGGAATTTTGCTCGTGGAGGTTTTCAAGCTCCTTCGAAAGTATGGTGTGTATGATTCCTTTACATCTGCCACATCCCGTAGATGCTTTGGTGAGCATCTGTATATCAACAATATTTTGGGCTCCTCCTTTTACGGCTTTTACAATTTCGGACTTGGTTACGCCCTTACAGCTGCAAATAATCATATAAATAGTAATACTGTGGTTGAAAAGATTTGCGAATTAAGTAAAAATGCGTAACTTTGCGACCTATTTTAACAAAACAAAAACACGATCGTATGTTAAATCAGTACGAAACCGTTTTCATCGTAACTCCCGTTTTATCTGATACTCAGGTAAAGGAAACGGTAAACAAATTTAAAAGCGTTATCGCCGACAATGGTGGCGAAATCGTTTATGAAGAAGATTGGGGTCTTAAGAAATTGGCTTACCCTATCAACAAAAAAACTACAGGTTTTTACTACCTAGTTGAGTTTAAGGCTAACGGCGAACTTATCGACAAGTTAGAGACTCAATATCGTCGTGACGAGCGTATTATCCGTTTCTTGACATTCAAGATGGATAAGTTCGCTGCAGAGTACGCAGTAAAGAGAAGAAGTAACAAATCTGTAGAAAAAAAAGCGGAGGAATAAGCCATGGCTCAAGGACAAAGTGAAATCAGATATCTTAACCCACCTACAGTAGACGTTAAGAAGAAGAAGTATTGCCGTTTTAAAAAGAACGGAATTAAATATGTTGATTATAAGGATGCAGAATTTCTTAAGAAATTCTTAAACGAGCAAGGTAGAATTCTTCCACGCCGCATCACTGGAACTTCTCTTAAGTTCCAAAGAAGAGTTGCTCAGGCAGTGAAAAGAGCTCGTCATCTTGCGCTGCTTCCATTTGTAACCGACATGTTGAAGTAATAACCCGGAGGACTAATAGAGATGGAAATCATACTTAAGCAAGATGTAGAAAACCTTGGTCACAAGGATGAGATCGTTGTAGTTCGCAACGGTTATGCTAATAACTTCCTTATCCCTCAAGGTATGGCAATGGTTGCTACTCCTTCAGCGAAGAAAGTTCACGCTGAAAACATGAAGCAACGTGCACACAAGGAAGCTAAGATTAAGAACGACGCTATCGAGCTAGGAAAGAAAATCGAAACTCTTACACTAACTATTGGTGCTAAGGTTTCTAACACTGGTAAGATCTTCGGTTCTGTAAACAATATCCAAATCGCAGAAGCTCTAGAGGCTCAAGGTTACAGCATTGATCGTAAGATGATTGTTGTTAGCGATGTAAAGGAAATTGGAACTTACACTGCTGATGTTAAGCTTCACCGCGAAGTAAAAGTTAAGGTTAACTTCACCGTTATCGCTGAGTAATCTTACCTTAAAATATTTGAAGGACCTCCATTTTGGGGGTCCTTTTTTTATACCTACGTTATTATAGCTACTTTTGATTGTAGTAAAAGGCATATTGAAATGGATAAAATGGAAAACCCACAGCTGCAGCTTGCCTCCGACTTTGTAAGGTATACCAACAAGAATATCTTTCTAACGGGAAAGGCCGGTACTGGTAAAACAACGTTTCTGCACAACCTTAAGAGGGAGGCTGTAAAGCGGATGATAATAGTGGCACCAACAGGTGTTGCGGCCATAAATGCAGGGGGAGTAACCATACACTCGTTTTTTCAGCTTCCATTTGGTCCCCAAATTCCGAAGCGAACCGGTGTAGTGTCCGATTTTGAGGAGCCACCCGTAAATGCTGATAAGCAGTCGGCGCAGCATAAGTTTAGCAAGGAGAAGGTAAATATTATACGAAGCATCGACTTGCTGGTGATCGATGAGATAAGCATGGTGCGCGCTGATATGCTGGATGCCATAGATGAGGTTTTACGGAGGTATAGGGATAGGTACAAGCCATTTGGAGGTGTACAGCTGCTTATGATTGGGGACCTGCAGCAGCTGGCTCCCATTGTGAAGGATAGCGAGTGGGATTTGCTTAGAGCGTACTACGATACGGTATTCTTCTTTAGCAGCCTAGCTCTGCGTCAGACAGAGCTGGTGTCTATCGAACTTAAGCATATCTATCGCCAGAGCGATGAGCGATTTATTCGGATTCTGAATCAGGTTAGAGAGAATAGGATAGATACGGAAACGTTAGCCGAGCTGAATAAACGCTATATTCCCAACTTTGAGTACGACGAGTCGGAGCGCTACATTACGCTTACAACTCACAACAATCAGGCGCAATCCATAAACAGCAAGAAGCTAGATGCCATAAAGGAAGCACCAGTACGCTTTACGGCAACGGTATCTGGAGACTTTCCCGAGTACTCGTACCCAACCGATAAGGAGCTAACGTTGAAGCAGGGAGCACAGGTGATGTTTGTGAAGAACGATAGCTCGCGCGAGAAATTATACTATAACGGCAAGATAGGTAGTATTGTAGATATTGACGAAGAGGTAATATGGGTGCAATGCCCCAACGAAGAGGATGCGATTGCGGTTCAGCGCGCCGAATGGCAGAGCTTTAAGTTTAGCATAGACCCAAACACTGACGAGATTACCGAATCGGTAATAGGATCTTTTATTCAGTATCCCTTGAAGCTGGCCTGGGCAATTACCATTCATAAAAGCCAAGGGTTGACATTTGAACGGGCAATTGTTGATGCGCAGCTTTCGTTTGCCAGCGGGCAGGTGTACGTGGCGCTTAGCCGTTGCAAAACGCTCGAAGGGCTTGTTCTGCGCAGCCCTATTCAGGCTAGCAGCATCAAAACAGATGTTACCGTCGACTCTTTTTCGAGGCATGTGGAGGAAAATTTGCCGTCGGAGCAGCAGCTTGCCGCAAGCAAGCGCGAGTACGAGCGGCTGTTGCTGGTTGATCTTTTTGGATTCGAACATATTGGCCGTATGCTAGGCTACACCCGAAAGGTGGCTGCGGAGCATGCCGAGTCGACTGGAGATGTGCTTAGAAATGCGCTTGCTGTGGTGGCCGAACGCTTTAGAACCGAGATTGCCGATGTGGCCGCGAAGTTTCAGTACCAGCTTTCGCAGTTTTGCGCGATGCCCCAAGAGGTGGAGACAAATGAGTTTTTGCAGGAAAGGGTCATAAAGGGGGCTGGCTACTTTAAAGAAAAGGTGAATGCCATTTTGGTGGATGAGCTTGATAGCTTGGCCATCGACATTGATAATAAGGCCGTGAAGAAGTCTATTGTAGACTCGATTGGTCGTATAGAGAACGAGGTTAGACAAAAGCTGGTTTGCCTTGAAGCTACCCAAAAAGGGTTTAAGGTGGCCGACTACCTGCATACCCGAGCTGTTTCGGCTATCGATAAGGCTGCTCCTAAAAAGGATACTCCCTCTAAGGTGTCGTCGGAGATTGTTAACCCGCAGCTGTACCTGGCGCTTAAGAACTGGCGTAACCTAAAGGCTGAGGAGCTAAATGTTCCCCACTACCTGATTATGCCGCAGAAGACGCTTTTCGAGATATTGGATAAGCTTCCAACATCGGTTGACGCGCTGAAGAGGGTAAAAGGATTTGGGGAAAAGAAGGTGCGGCAGTTTGGCTCTGAGATTGTCCAGATTGTAATGGACTACTGCGATGACGAGGGCATAGACTACTCGAAAGCGTACAAGATGGAGATGCCAGAAGAGCCCAAGAAGCAAAAGGTGGATACCAAAATGGAAACGCTACGCCTGTTTAGGGAGGGCCGATCGCTACAGGAGATTGCTGATGAGCGAAACTTTTCCCGATCGACCATAGAGAAGCATATAACCGACTTGATTGCAAACGATGATGTTGCTGTTGAAGCGCTGTTGGCCGAGGAGCGCATAGACGAAATTACCCGCTGCATGCGCGAGGCTAAGAGCCGAAGCGTATCCGAGCTAAAAGCAGCGCTGGGTGATGGCTATTCCTATGCCGAGATTCGGTTTGTGTTGGCTAGCCTAAATGTTGGCAGCTAATGGAACTGAATGCTCCGTTAACGAGCCTATAGTAGTAATAATTTATCTGTAAATGGGCTCGATTTAACAATCTACAATGCTTTAAATCTCTGAAATTTACCGCCGTTTTGTTACTCCCTTACACCTTTTACCAACAGAAGGTGGTAACACAGTTGGCTATGAAACGAGGCGTTAGGTTAGGACTGGTGCTGCTTGCTACTTGGATGGCAACCAGCGCTTACGGACAGGTGAGCGATTCTGCTGCCATATATGTAATAAAGCGGGCTTTTCTATTTACAAAATCTGATACCATCGATGTCTCCAAAAACTTTTTGGCCGATACTTCTGCTGTAGTTATTGCCACCGAGGGACGAGATACTTCCTACTTTACTATTTCTAATTTGCAGGGTAAGCAGATATGCGTTGGAGAGGTGCTACGCGAGGCAATCCCCTTGCAGGATGGTGTAGTTACCTACTCAGGGAGGTTTGTTTGCGACCTTGGGCGGGTGGTTACCGGCAACCATCTCTTTATAACCGAGCAGGCTGTGGAGCGGTACAACGGAGCCGATTCTCTTTTTATTGTCGATATTATCTTCGATCAGCCAATTTCACTGCGGTTTATTACCGATAAAATCAAGGGCGTGATATCGCATTCGCCCATTGCCTCTACAGGGGCCGACCTTTAACGATAGAGGTATATAGATCCGATATATACTAAAAAATACTCGTAGGACGTTTAGTCTCGATCCAACATCCATTTTTTTATATGTAACAGTACTCCAAGTGCCTCACTCTAACGGTGAGGTATTTCTGCCTTTGTCTCCGTTTTGGGGCGAATGTAATCCCATACTATGGCTCGATAGACTTTGCTGCATATCCTGATTAACTCTAGAAGAGGCTTATAGAAGATGTTGCTTGGGTTCGTACTAGAGAGATGATGGGTTCGATAGAACCCAATCGAGGGTTCGATGGAACCCAACGGAGGGTTCGGTGGAACCCAACGGATGGTTCGGTAGAACCCAACGGATGGTTCGGTAGAACCCAACGAATGGTTCGGTAGAACCCTCGAAGAGTAGGAGAAAGCCATTTGTGAGTTGTCCTAAGGCATTTGAGTAGGGTAGAGGGGGGCGTAGGTGCCTCTCGTATTCTTTCTTTCATAAAGTAGTATTTTATAAGGTTAATCTTTCGGCTAATTACTTTTAGATGCTACTTTTGTACTCAAATCATTGGGAATAATGAGAAGTATTCTTTTTAAGGAGGTAAGCACCTTCTTTTCCACCATAACAGGGTATGTTGCTGTGGGCATTTTCTTGGCCATAAACAGCTGGTTTATGTGGATATCGCCAGGCGACTATAACGTTATCGATGGGGGCTACGCCTCGCTCGATACGCTCTTCTTTATTGCACCTTGGGTGTTTTTGCTGCTGGTACCAGCGGTAACGATGCGCTCGTTTGCCGAGGAGAAGAAGACGGGAACCATGGAGCTGCTGCTTACACGACCTCTTACCGACTTTCAGCTGGTGATGGGGAAGTTTCTAGGAGCCGTAGTGCTGGTTGTAATTGCGCTGGTGCCAACGCTAATCTACTTCTTTTCGGTGTACCAGCTGGCCAACCCGGTTGGTAATGTAGATATGGGTGCGCTGTGGGGCTCTTTTATTGGGCTCTTCTTTTTGGCCGCCAGCTATGCCGCCATTGGAATATTTTCCTCTTCGTTAACCGATAATCAGATCGTGTCGTTTATTCTTGCAGCGGTTCTTTGCCTGTTCATGTACATTGGCTTCGATTCGTTGGGGGCGTTTCCCATCCTAAAATCGGTGGATAGCTTGGTGGTGAACTTTGGTATAAACGAGCACTACAAGTCGATGAGCAAGGGGGTGATTGATACCCGCGATGTCATCTACTTTGCTAGCAGCATTGGCGTTTTTATATACGCCACGATGCTAAAAATACAATCACGTAACTGGAAATAGGGAAAGATGAAGATACCGTTTCGCATAAAAGATGTAAGGCGCGCAAAGTCGCTGAAGAGTTTGGGTCTATTTTTGGTGGCCGTGGTGGCCATCAACATCGCGGCATCGTTCCTATTCTTTCGGCTCGATTTAACCTCGGATAAGCGCTACACGCTCTCGAAGCCTACCAAGCAGATGCTTGCGGGCATTAAGGATATTGTTTACGTCAAGGTATACCTCGATGGGGATATGCCCATTGCCTTCAAAAAGATGAAGCGCAGCATCCGCGAGATGCTCGACGAGTTTCAGGCATACAGCCACGGCAACGTGCAGTTCGAGTTTATCAATCCGGCAGCCGAAGGTGGTGATAAGAGGAGCACGTTAATTGCTAGCCTGTACGAAAAGGGGCTCCGTCCGGTTAATATTCAGGAGAATAATGCCGACGGCGGGATGAACCAACGTACGCTATTCCCTGGGGCAATTGTGCTCTACAACGGCTTCGAGATAGGCGTGAACCTGCTTACCAACAACTCTAGGGTTTCTCCCGAGGAGAGCCTCAATATTGGACTTCAGAACCTGGAGTACAACCTTGTATCGGCTATCGATAAGCTAACCAAAACAAAGCTGCCCAAGATTGGGTTCATACAGGGACATGGCGAACTCGATGCCATGCATGCTCAGGGGGCACTACAAACGCTTGCAGAGTACTTCAACCTCGATTCTATAACCATTGCTGGCCGCATGAACGTGCTAAACACCTTCCAAACCGTAATCGTGGCAAAGCCTACTAGGGCTTGGAGCGAGGCCGATAAGCTGGTGCTCGACCAGTACATTATGAAGGGCGGTAAGGTTGCTTGGTTTGTCGATGAGGTTACCGTAAACGACGATAGCCTTGCTACAGGAGATGTAACCTTCGGTTTGGTAAATGAGCACAACCTCGACGATCAGCTCTTCCGTTACGGAGTGCGCATCAACCCATCGGTGCTGCAGGATGCGCAAAGCGTGCTGGTGCCGGTAAATATGGCCGCACCGGGAGCGCAGCCTCAGTTTGTGCCATCGCCTTGGTACTACTATCCGCTGCTTAATGCTCCTAACGATAACATTATTACCAAAAACTTGAACGTCATAATGTCCAAGTACCCATCGAGCATAGATACGGTAGGGGTAGGGCATGACGTCAAGAAGACGGTGCTGCTGGCTACCTCGCAGTATTCGCGCGAAACATTGGCCCCTACGATGGTAAGCCTATCGCAGGTTACGCGCAAGTTTCAGCCTCGCGACTTCAACCGTCCTTGGGCTCCGGTGGCGGTGCTACTCGAAGGGCAGTTCCCCTCGCCATTCCAAAACCGTATGGTAACGGGTGTGGTGGGTAGCACTTCGAGCATCATCGGCAAGAGCCGGCCAACCAAGATGGTGGTGGTGGCCGATGGCGACATCATACGCAACGATGTGGTTCGCAACGCCAACGGTGTTCATCCCTATCCGCTAGGATTTGATAGGTATATGAACCAGCAGTTCGGAAACAAAGACTTCCTTTTAAATGTTATAAGCTACCTAAACGACGATACCGGTTTGATGCAAATTCGCAATCGCGAGTTAGTTATCAGGCTGCTCGATAAGAACAAAATTTATACGCAGCGCGGTAAGTGGATCATCATCAATACGGTAATTCCGCTGTTGATGCTAATCGCATTTGGCGCTGCCTTTATATGGTTAAGAAAAAGACGGTACGCCCGCTAGCATTTTAGCGGTTTATGGGGATAGCACCACACGCAGGCTTACCGCCTGATGCTTCCAAAACCGCGGGGTACCTCAAAACTGCGAAATAACTTATGTCTAAAAAATTGATTATTGGGCTTGCAGCTGCGGTAGTGCTAGCCACTGTTTTTACGGGTGTTTACTACTTTACCGACATCTTTAGAGACTCCAAGCAGTTTGCGGTAGCAGATGCCGGGTTGGTTACCAAAATTACTATCGAGAAGGATAGCGCCTCGGTTGTGCTAGAGAAGAAGAATGGCGAATGGGTGGTAGATGGCAAAGGAAAGGTAAAACCAGCTATGATGCAGCGGTTACTCTTCTTCCTTCAAAATGTGGAGGTAAAAGCTCCGCTGCCTAAGGTGGCGCGCAAGGCTGCTGCCGATGCGCTCGATAAGGGCTTTTTGATAACTGCCGAGGCTAATGGAACGGTTGTGGCCGAGTTTACCGTGGCCGAAATACCAAACATGCCGCTGGGTACCATTGGACAGCTTAGCGGGAAATCGGCTATGTACCTGCTGCACATTCCTGGAACCAACTTTAGCGTCGCTTCAATGCTAACCGTTGATGCAGCCTTGTGGCTCCAAAATCTGCTTCTGTCGCTAAATCCCGACGATATTGTCTCCATTACGGTTGATAACGTGGCTAAGCCAGAGCGTAGCTTTAAGATATTTAAGGGCAACGAGGGAGCCTTTAAGGTGTACGACTCCTACAACCAGCACGAGCTGGAGAATGTAAATGCCGAGCAGCTCGACTTCTACCTGTCGTTCTATGCCAGCTTAGGCTTTAAGGAGCTGGTAAAGATGGATCCTATTGATTTTAATACCTTGATCCTATCCGAACCAGAGGCAATGGTAACCATACACCAAACGGATGGTAAAACGCAGTTGCTGAAGCTGTACCTGATGCCTGTTGGCGACGACTACGACGCCGTTGGCCGTCCGCTGAAGTTCGACCGAGATAAGCTCTATGTCGTATATGACGATAACAACAAGGTGGCCATTGCCAATTGGGTGGATTACGACTTACTTTTGAAAGATGTTAATTTCTTTTTAATAACTAATTGAGAAAAGGGGTGTAAATGCCCCTTTTTTTTAGTATTATTGAGTTCTGAAGATTGTCAGAAAATACGTTTGAAAATTAAACACATAAGGAATGAAATTTGTAGTATCCAGCACCGAACTCTTGAGCCACCTTCAGCTTATCAGCAGGGTGATTAACAGCAAGAATACGCTTCCTATTTTGGATAACTTCTTGTTTAAGCTTCATAACAATGAGCTAAAGGTTACAGCTTCAGATTTAGAGTCGACTATGGAAACCACTCTTCACATCGAAAATGTGCTTGAAGAGGGCGATATTGCAATCCCTGCAAAGCTGTTGACCGACACCTTGAAGGAGTTTCCAGAGCAACCTCTTACGTTTATTGTAAATCCTGATAACCTCGATGTGGAGATTAGCTGGGAAAAGGGTAAGTTTAACATTCCTGGTGCAAGTGCCGAAGATTTTCCTGAGGTTCCAGCCATTAAGGAGGAGACCAAGTTCGAGGTTGGCATTAACGCAGACGCTCTTTTTGATGGAATTACCAAAACCGTTTTCGCAACAGCCGACGATGAGCTTCGTCCGGTAATGAACGGTATTAATATCGATTTTACTACAGATTCTGCAACCTTTGTAGCATCTGATGCACATAAGCTTGTTCGCTACAAGCGTACCGATGTTACACCTTCTGGGGCATCGTCTTTTATTCTACCAAAGAAGCCAGCCAATCTTTTAAAGGTGCTTTTGGCTAAAGAATCTAACGATGTTAAGGTTGAGTTTGATGCAAAAAACGCTGCATTTACCCTAACCAACTTCCGTTTGGTTTGCCGCTTGGTAGAGGGAACTTACCCTGCCTACAACTCGGTGATTCCAACCAATAATCCCAATAGGCTTACAATAGATAGGGCGGAGCTTTTGAACTGCGTACGCCGTGTATCTGTTTGTTCGAATCAGGCAAGCAACCTTATTAAATTAAAGATAACCGGAAATCAGCTAACCGTTTCGGCTCAAGATTTAGACTTCTCCATCTCTGCAATTGAGCGTCTAAACTGCCAGTACGAAGGCGATAATATGGAAATCGGATTTAAGTCAACCTTCCTTTCAGAAATCCTTTCTAATTTGGAAAGCGAAGAGGTGATGCTTGAGCTTGCCGATCCATCGCGCGCTGGGCTTATCCTTCCATCAACACAGGTTGGAGAGCACGATGAAACGCTGATGCTTTTAATGCCAATGATGATTAACGCATAGCATAACATACTCCAGTTGGTAAATATCCAAAGGGATTATTTGATATTGTTGGGTTGTTCCAATATTAGCAGGTAGTCTTTTTGGATATTTTTTTATACCTAAAATTTGGGTCGTTCATACAAAAAGTTCCATTGATGAAAATTGTCGCAACAGATTTGGATGGCACGATACTTCCTGCTGGAGGAAAGGTGTCTAGGCAGGATTTGGAAACCTTGAAGATGTTAGGAAACAGGGGTGTTGTTAGAGTTATTGCGACAGGTCGCTCTTTTTACGCCATCTTGCAGCATATCCCTCGTACCTTTCCAATCGATTACCTCATATTTTCGACAGGTGTCGGGTTAATGAATTGGCGAACAGGCGAAATTATAATATCGACGCATATTAAATCTAACCGAGTAAAGTTTTTGGTAGAGCACATGTTACGGCATAACGTCGATTTTATGCTGCACAGCCCCGCTCCAGATACCCATAAATTTTACTATTCTGGAACAGACGCTCCTATAATTGACTATTCTGAGCGCCAGAAGCATTACTCAGATTTCTGTCATCCTTTAAAAAAGGGGTATTATCCAGATTCTAGCCAAGCATTAGCGTTCATTCCCAATGACGATAACCTTTACCAGCAGGTTACTTTGGGTTTGGAGGACTATAAGGTAATAAGAACAACCTCTCCGATAAACGAAGAAAATATTTGGATAGAGGTTTTTGAAAAAAATGTTTCTAAAGGCCATACTTTGGAGATGCTGGCAGGTATGCTTAATGTTTCGAAAAGAGATGTAATGGCAATAGGGAACGATTTTAACGATATTGATATGCTGGATTTTACAGCTAATAGCTTTGTTGTTGAGAATGCCCCTGAAGTACTAAAAGAAAAGTACAGGGTAGTTGCGAATGCGGCTAATTCTGGATTTACACAGGCGGTTAAGTTGTTTTTAAGTGATGCCCGAAAATAACTTTTGGCACGGCAGTTGTGTTTATCTTATAAAACAAAGAAAGTTATGAGGTATATTTTTATTTCGCTTGCAGCGGTTGCTCTTTTTGCGAGCTGCACTTCATCAAAGGTTGCTAAAACAGGTAAAAACGAAGGCACAAAGGTTGAGGCTGCTGTGTTTACGGAAAGTATGCTTTATGCTACTCCGTGGCGTATAGAAAAGTTGGAAGTAGATGGTAAAACGCTGGAGGTCCCAAAGGATGTCGAGGCGACCATTGTATTTGACCAGAAGGATTCACGTGTTCATGGACGTTGCTGTAACAGCTATTTTGGCTCTTTTACTTTAAAAGGGAACGTTCTTTCTTTTAGTAAAATGGGATCGACTAAAATGCTATGTCATGGTATCATTAATGATATAGAGATGGCCTACCATCAGGCCCTTTCTGTTCCTCAAACTGTTGCTGTAAGTGGCAAAACACTTACGTTTAAATCAGATAAGGGTATAATTACTTTTTCAGCATTTAACTTGGAGTAGTTGCATACCTATTATTATAAAAGGGGCGCCTCTATAGTGGTGCCCCTTTTTTGTAGCAACAAGTAAAGCCCCTTATGGTAGTCTACCTTCAGGTATTATTTATTGATGGAATTCCAACTTAAGGTTGATGGTAACATCTTTGCCAACCATTGCCCCTCCAGCCTCAGTTAGCTTATTCCATTTTAGGTTAAACGCAGTTCTGTCAATAGTTGTTGATGCTTTGAATCCGGCAACAGATCCTTTTGATGTTTTTAGGCTTCCATTGTAGGTTACTGCAAATTTTACCTTCTTCGTTACGTCTCTTATTGTTAAGTTACCTTCGAGTGAGTACTGGTTTCCTTTTATTTTTTTGAAGGAGGTGCTGGTAAAAGACATTTGAGGGTATTTTTCAGCATTAAAAAAGTCGTCGCCTTGTAGGTGCTTATCGCGCATTTCATTGTCGGTGTTGATGCTGTTAACATCAACAGTAAAGCCTATTTTAGCATCGGTAAAATCGGGTTTAACGCTTTCGATATTGCCATCAAATTTGGTAAAGCGTCCTTCAACTTCAGAAACAACGAGATGGGCAACTGAAAAACCAATGGTGGAGTGTGATTGATCAACATTCCATTTTTGTTGAGCAAATGCGGTGGTTGATGCAAGCAGCACCAAAAATGTAAGCACGTTTTTCATTGTGATGGTATTTAATTTTCTGTTCTAAATAGTTGTTTGCGTATAACACGGATTGTTTTTAAATGTTGAATGGCTCTGTAAATATATTTCTAACATGGTATTATCTGTATTATCGTTTGTCCATTTAGTATATTTGCATCCTAAATATAGAAACGGCAATGCGCACTCTCTTAGTAACTCCACCGCTTACACAGCTTAATACACCCTATCCTGCAACAGCCTATCTTGCTGGTTTTTTATCGAAACAAAAGGTCGAAGTGCATCAGCTAGATTTAGGTATAGAGTTAATTGATAGGTTGTTTACAGCAAATATGTTGGCTTCTGTTTTTGACTCAGTTGATGTAGCGAGTGCATCAACTTTTGCCGATACAAAAATGCTGGCGCTTCGCAATAGATACGAGGATACCATTGATGCTGTTGTAAATTTTCTCAGAGGAAACGATTTGTCGCTAGCCAATAGAATCGTCAAGCGCAATTTTTTACCAGAAGGAGATCGTTTTAAGAATGCAATCGATTTGGAGTACGCGTTTGGGGAAATGGGGATAGTTGATTTAGCTAAGCATCTTGCAACCCTGTATATTGAAGATATTAGCGATTTTATTCGTCGCAATATTTCTCCTCATTTCGAGCTGATTCGGTATGCAGAATCGCTGTGCATTGCACTTCCTTCTTTTGATGTTTTGAAGGAGCAGGTTGATGCATCGTCAAATTTGATTGATGGGTTAATATTGAAAATTTTCAAGGAAAAGGTGGATGAGGTTTGCCCGTCATTAGTTGGTTTTTCTGTGCCTTTCCCTGGAAATCTTTATGGGGCATTGATTTGTGGGAAGTGGTTGAAGGAAGCACATACTGACATCAAGATTCTAATGGGTGGAGGGTATGTAAGTACCGAACTTCGGAGTATGTCTGATGCTCGTCTTTTTGATTATATTGACTATCTTCTCTTTGATGATGGCGAAATATCTATTCATCGTCTAATTCAACACCTAAAAGGAAATGTGAATGCACAAGATTTGGTTCGAACAACCTTTAGGGATAATGGACAGGTGGTTGCTGTTGATAATGGGCATTTAAATATAAAAGGATCAGATCGTCCTGCCCCTTTGTTTTGCCAGCTGCCAACTCATAAGTATCTAGATATGGTGGAAACAGCCAACCCTATGCTAAAATTATGGAGCGATGGGCGTTGGAATAAGCTGATTTTGGCTCATGGCTGCTATTGGGCAAAATGCGCTTTTTGCGATACATCTTTAGACTATATTGCTCGATTTGAGCCATACGATCCTGTTACAATTGTGGATATGATGGAGGAGGTAATCGCCCAGACGGGGCAATCTGGTTTTCATTTTGTGGATGAAGCAGCTCCTCCAGCATTACTTAAAAAGGTTTCGCTCGAAATATTGAAACGAGGATTAAGCGTTAGTTGGTGGGCAAACGTCCGTTTCGAAAGAAGTTTCAATAAAGACTTATGCCTCCTAATGGCACGTGCTGGTTGTGTTGCAGTCTCTGGAGGATTAGAAGTCGCTTCTGATAGAATCCTAGCCTTAATAAACAAGGGTGTAGATATTAAGCAAACAGCGCAGGTGACAAGCGCCTTTTCGTCTGCAGGCATAATGGTTCATGCTTATTTGATGTACGGATTTCCTACCGAAACAACTCAGGAAACAATTGATTCTCTAGAAGTTGTCCGTCAACTTTTTGAGCAAAATCTAATACAGTCTGCATTTTGGCATCGTTTTGCAATGACAGTTCACAGTCCTGTTGGTTGCAATCCAGATAGATATGGCGCAAGTTCGCTTTCGAAAGGTCGCAATTCATTTGCCAATAACGAGGTGTTTTTTGTCGACAAGTCTGACGCCGATTTAGATATGCTTGGTGATGGGTTGCGTAAGGCTACTTATAACTATATGCACAAGGTTGGATTTGAAAAAACGGTTAGTAGTTGGTTTTCTGCAAAAGTAGGAAGAACGCAGCTGGCGCCAACCTTAATCCAAGGATATTTGGTTACTATAAAAAATGATACGCTGCCCGATCAAGGTCGTTTTGTATGGATTGGAGATGGCTATCATTTGCAGTTGACGGATAGCCGTCGTCCTAAGCTGCATATTTTTGGGCAAAACAAGCTGGTTGAAGTTATCTTTAGGCTTGAAGAAATTGCATTTTGGGAAGATTTTTTTGGAAATCTGGAAGAAAATGACAATTCTGTTGGCGTAGATGTGTTAAAAACCTTAGCAAATCAGCATTTGGGAGGTGGTAGTGCGGCATTATTGTCTTCTAAAGTCTGGAAAACTCTTCGAAAAAACGGATTAATCCAGGTTTAATTAAATATAAATTAAGCCTCGTCTTTGTTTTGTAGTTGTTGTGTTGTTGGATATGTTTTTGGTTATTAGATGTGTGCCTGTATGCCTATTTTGTGTCCTATAGTTAATATATTGCATTCGTCTAAATTTTATTTACATTTTTCGAGAAAATAATTTCAAAAAATGTTGATTATTAGGAAAAAGAATCGATATTTGTAATTGAATTTGTTGCCGACAGAGTTTATAGCTAAGTCAGATTGTTGTTTTGGAAAGTATTCATAAGAAAGCACTCCCAGAAAAAGTCATCGTCGACCTCATCTACAACTCATCGAGAACAAAGGTAATCAGCATTAATTTTTTTTGACAAATGAACATTTTTATTTCGAACTTGAGTTTTAGAGTCAACGATGATGACCTAGCACAACTTTTTGAAGAGTACGGACAAGTTAGCTCTGCAAAAGTTATTACCGACAAAGCTACTGGCCGTTCTAGAGGCTTTGGTTTTGTTGAAATGGCTAACAATGAAGAAGCTACTCGTGCTATCGAAGAGCTTAACCAAGTTGAGTATGACGGAAGAACTATCTCTGTATCTGAAGCTAAGCCAAGAGAAGAGAAGCCAAGAAACTCTTTTGGTGGTGGTGGCAACAGAGGCGGTGGAAACCGTGGCCCAAGACGCTACTAATTGAACAGCAAAATAGAAAAGAACCGCTCATAGAGCGGTTTTTTTTATTCAATAAGTTCTCCTTTCCCTTCTCTAACAATTTCGAATTCTTCGGAAGTGCAATTAACCACTGTCGTTCCAATATTGCCACCGTATCCTCCATCTATCGTTAAATCGACTAAATGTCCATAGCGTTCGTAAATGAGCTCTGGGTCTGTTGTGTACTCTATTATCTCGTCATCATCTTTGAGCGATGTTGTTATCATTGGGATACCTAATGCCTCGGTTATTGCTATTGGAATAGGATTTTCAGGGATTCTTATGCCTACCGTCTTTTTTTTGTCCAAAAAAGTGTCAGGGATTCGATTTGAGGCTGGGAGTATAAAGGTAAAAGGACCTGGGAGATTTTTTTTCATCAGCTTAAAGGTTGCGTTGTCCACCTTTGCGTAGTGAGATAGGTTGCTTAAGTTTGTGCAAATGATAGAAAAGTCAACATCTTTTTGCTTTATTCCTTTCATTTTTAAGATTCGCTCTAAACCTTTTTTACTTTTTAAGCTGCATCCAAAGGCATAAACCGAGTCGGTGGGGTATATTATTACACCGTCGTCTTGGAGTATTGCCGCGACTTTTTCAATTTCTCTAGGATTGGGGTTTTGAGGATAAATTTTAATTAGCATTACCTTTTATTTTAGTAGACGTAAGATAAGCAATTTTAATCTTTTGTTGTATATGTTAAACAACCTGAATGGAAAAATGGCGCTAAAAAATGGCCTGTTTTTTCTGGAAATTAGATTTTTAGAAGTAATATGCTCCTCTAGATAAGTTTTAATGCTCTAAGCCGTGCATACATAAGGTTATTGACGTAGGCCTTATATTTTCTATCTTTGTATAAAACTGATGAAATGAATAT
Source organism: Alistipes sp. ZOR0009 (assembly GCF_000798815.1). Classification (NCBI taxonomy): domain Bacteria; kingdom Pseudomonadati; phylum Bacteroidota; class Bacteroidia; order Bacteroidales; family Rikenellaceae; genus Alistipes; species Alistipes sp. ZOR0009. Next base: position 17,861 of record NZ_JTLD01000022.1, read on the forward strand.
CTTCTACACTCCTGACATTGAAGGCAACACCTATACGTTAAACGAAGAGGAGTCGAAGCATTGCGTGCGCGTGCTGCGGATGATGGTAGGAGATGCTATAAATCTTGTTGACGGGAAGGGTGGCTTTTATACGGCTAAGATTGCGGATGCTAATCCTAAACGATGTAGGGTCGATGTTGTTAGCAAGATTGAGGACTATGGTAAGCGCCCCTATTACCTTCACATTGCCATTGGCCCGACGAAGCTGATTGATAGATATGAGTGGTTTCTTGAAAAGGTTACCGAAATAGGAATTGATGAAATCACGCCTTTAGAATCGTTTCATTCGGAGCGAAGAGTGGTAAAGCAGGAAAGGTCTGAGAAAGTTGTTACTGCAGCGGTAAAGCAATCGATGAAAGCATTTCATCCGATTGTCAACGAAATTACTTCATTTAAGGAGTTGGTAAAGTTACCGTTTAATGGGAAAAGGTTGATCGCTCACTGCAATGCAGGAAATAAGATTTTACTTAAGAAAGCGTTAGAGCCTAACGAAAATGCGCTAATACTAATAGGACCTGAAGGTGATTTTAGCATGGAGGAGGTTGAAATGGCAGTCCAAAATGGATTTATTGAAATATCTTTAGGGGATAGTCGCTTACGGACAGAGACCGCTGGTGTGGTTGCTTGTGATACGCTATCATTTATAAACCAGTAGCTTTTTATATTTACGATTTTGTTGCGAGCTGCTTTTTTTGAACATGTTGCAGCTCTTTTCCCCTTTTTTACAACATTTTCCTTCAAAAACAGTTTATTCTTCATTAGTTGAAGGGCTAGGTTGCTTGCCCGTAAACTTTTTGAAATAGAATCTCTGTGGCTTGGGTTGGTTGATTTATCAATTTATTCCATGTGAGATCAATGGTAAATTTTGTGGAGATGTTGCGTTTTGAGTATAAATGCAACGTGTCCAATTCTGTAATTAAACAAGAAAACATTTATTCGGATGAAAAAGACGCTCATTATTATTGGGGCAATTGTTGGATTGTTTCTACTACTACTCACTCTTGCCTCTATTTTCGGTCCATCTATAGCAAAGAAATACATCGAAAAGCATAGTAGAGAGTTGGTTGGTAGGCAGGTTTGGATAAGTAAGTTGCATTTAAACTTGTTTACAGGCAGTGTTGGGGTAGATGGTTTTAGGATGATGGAAAAAAATGATAACGATATTTTCGTTTCATTTGATACGCTGGAGGTGAATGTGAAAATACGAAATCTTTTAGCAAAGGAGTTATATATAAGGAATATATCGGTTGTCTCTCCCAAAATAGTTATTCTTCAAAAGGGGAGTAATTTTAATTTTTCCGATTTGCTAAATAGGCCAAAGGATACAACTAATGCCGATACCTCTAAATCTTCTTTTTCTTTTAAGATCAACAATATTGTGCTTAGGCATGGTGGCGTTTACTATAAAGATCAGCTCTTAAATAGCTCGTGGGATATGACGAATTTGAGCCTTAAAATTCCAAGCCTTTATTTTAGCGGAGAAAAAACGGATGTAGGTCTCGAATTCGCATTTGCTTCAGGCGGGTATTTTAAAAGTCGTTCGGATTATAACATAGAAACTGGGAGGTATAATCTAAATATAGACCTTAAAGATTTAGATTGCGCTGGCGCTTTGCCATACATACAGCAGTATGCAAAAGTGAGCTCATTTGCAGGCTTGCTTTCTGCCAAATTGGCGATTAATGGTGATGTTAATCATGTTTTAGACTTGATGATAAAAGGTTCTGCCACGGCTAAAAAAGTTTCGCTTAGTGATCAAGGGAATGCAAAAGTTGCAGATATCGGTAATGTTAGCTTGACATTCCGTGATATAAACTTTAAGGAGAATCGTTTTTTGTTTGATAGTTTTAGGATAAATGGAGCAACCATAAATTTTGAAATGTTGAAAACAGGGAATAACCTTTCACAGCTGGTAAAACCTGCTTCATCCACCAATAAAAATACTCCTTCCACCAAAAGAGATGAGCGGCCTATCCGTTTTGAGATTAAGGAGGTGGCTTTGTCCGGTATCAATCTTAATTTTTCTGACAAAACTTTGCGGCGTCATTTTATCTATCCGATAACGAATATCAGCATTCGCTCTAATAACGTGGGCTTAAATGGAATCAATAATGTAAGATTGAGTGCTTCGTTGCCTGGTGGTGGAAAAACATCTTTGGAATGGAATGGGCATCTAAACTCTATGGCGAATCAAAATTTATCGGTAGATGTGAAAAATTTGTCGTTAAAATATTTTTCTCCTTACGTTGAGCAGTATACGGCCTATCCGTTAACTAAGGGTGTCCTGTCCTTATCTAGCATAAACCATGTAAAGAGTTTTATGTTAGATGCTAAGAATAAGTTTGAAGCATTTAAGGTTGAGGCAGGGAAAAAGGATAAGGGGCTAAAACCAAAGGTGAAAGTTCCTTTGAGAACGGCTTTGTACATTGTAAAAGACAAAGATGATAAGATTAAATTTGATGTTCCTGTAAAGGGCCTAATTAACTCACCTGAGTTTTCGTACCGCAAGATTGTCTTTAAAACGATTATTAATTTGTTGGTAAAAGTGGCAGTTGCTCCTGTAAATTTTATAGGTAAGCAGCTTGGATTGACAAGCGATATTCCAAAGGAAATATCTTTTGACTTAGTTCAAACCGATTTGAACACGCAGCAAAATGCCGTGTTGGGTGATTTAGCGGCTATTGTAAATTCAAAGCCAGAGTTGGTACTTTCTTTTACTCAGCAGGTAGATACTCAGGCTGTGATGCAGCAAATTGCTTTTGCTAAGACTCGGATTGCCTACTATTTAAAAATGAACAACATAAAAGATACCTCATTCACAATAGAACAGAAAGAGGCCATTGCAAAAATTGGTATAAACGATCCGATGCTGGGGAACTTTATTGATAACTTAACCCAGATTTCCTCAGGGACAATGGCGGAAAAAATGTTGACGCTTTATTCTAGACAAGAGCTGGGATATGCAGCCGAAAAAATATTTAACACTCAGGTTAGAAGTATTATCGGATATTTAACTACGGTTCAAAATGTTCCTGCAAGAAACATTAAGGTTATTACTAGCAAAGATGTAGGCAAGGGAGGTAAAGAAAGTAAGAATACGTTATATCTTATTAGTTTAGGATTGGAAGGCGAAGATTTCATCGAGAATTAGAGAATATTGATAGTAATATTTTAGGTAAGGCTACCTCGTAGAGGTAGCCTTTTTTATATAAAACAAATTTAAGTGAACTGATTAACCATAGGCGTATGTATTGGTAGTTTTTTGTATTAGACCGCAGGTAGTATCAGTATATATCAATGTTTTAAATGGTTGCTAGTTTACTAAACTGAATAGGCGAAAAGTAGTGTGATCTTATTTGCATTTATAGAATATTTGTGTTAATATAAACCTCAATTTATTATTCAAAATTATTTGATATGAGCCCTATTTTTGCACGTTTCAGGCCTTTGCTCATTTTGGTTTTATCCTTCCATCTTTTAGTAGGATGTAATAACAAAATGACGGATATTCCTGTTGTAGATCCTGAATTTGCCGAGTATGTATCTGCCTATACATCTGGACTTGTACCTTCTGATGGAGATATTCAGATCGTATTGCAAAACGACTCGTACATGTATACCGGTAATGGTAAGGAGGTCAGTGATGAACTCTTTAATTTTAGCCCAAGTATAAGCGGAAAATCTTATTGGAAAGATAGTCGAACTATTGTTTTTAAGCCTGAAAAGCCGCTAGAGTCTGGTGAAATCTACATTTGTACCTTTAAGTTAAGCAAGGTTTGCGATGTGAAGGATTCGAAGTTCAATAGCATGAAGTTTGGCTTTAAGGTGATTCCGCAGGATTATGAGGTGGAAATTGTAGGTGTCTCTGCTTCGGATCAACAGAAAGATGTTTATAAGCTGGAAGGATATGTAAATACGGCAGATAAGGCCGATTTAGAGTTGGTTAAGAAGATGGTGAAGGTAGATTTAGATGGCAAGATGCTTTCTACCTCTTGGCGCGTATCGGATGGAGCGCGTCGGTTTGTTTTTGAGGCCACAGGAATTCGTTGTACTAGCGAGATTCAAAAGTTAAACATTGCATGGGAAGGTAAACCGTTAGGTGTAGATATGCAAGGTAAAAAAAGTATAACCATTCCAACTAAAAATGAATTTAGGGTACTTTATGTATCTAACGATAGGCAGCAGCAGTCTCCAACTTTTGTGGTTTCCTTTAACGAGACAATTGCGCAGAATCAAGATTTAACTGGTTTAATTGCTTTTAGTACACCTACAACCGTAACCTATAGTATCGAAGGAAATCAGCTATGGGTATATGCCTCGGCGATGGATGGGAATGTGCGTTTTACAGTTAATCCAGGTATTTTAAGTGTCACCGGGAAAAAATTGCAGACTTCGTTTGAAACAACAGTGAATTTTGGAAAAGCAAAACCACAGCTGCGTAGTGTGGGAAGCGGTAATATTCTTCCAAGTTCACAATCGCTTATCTACCCATTTGAGGCTATTGGTCTTAAATCGGTAACGGTACAGGTGGTGCGTATCTATGAGCGGAATGTAGGGCAGTTTTTTCAAGTAAATAATATTGATGGAAGCAACGAATTGCGTCGAGTCGGAATGCCAATTTATAAGAAAAAAGTAGACTTACAGTCCGTTGGTAGTCTTAATGTTAATCGGTGGTGCCGTTATGCTCTTGATCTGACTAAAGTTATAAATAGTGAACCTGGTGCTATCTACCAAGTAAGTATCTACTTCCGAAAAAATGATGTTGCTTACAGAAATTGTCCTGAGGCTGCAGAGTTGGAAGAACCCGTTGTGCAAGATGAGGGGGAACAGAATTGGGATAACGAAACTGGTTATGGTGATTATACTGATTACTACTATGGTCCTGATTATGATTGGCAGCAGCGTGATAATCCTTGCAACTCGGCCTACTATTCCTCCGAAAAAATGATTGCTCAGAATTTATTGGCTTCAGATTTAGGGATTATTGCTAAGCGGGGTAAGGAAAATCAGCTCCATGTAGCTGTAAGTAATATTAAGGATGTTTCTTCTATGTCTGGTGTAGAGGTGGAGGTTTACAATTACCAGCAAGTTCTATTGGGAAAAGGAAAAACGAATAGTGATGGGTTGGCCACAATTGCCTACCAAAAAGGTTTGCCATTTTTAATTATAGCAAAGTGGAAAGAGCAACGAGGGTATCTAAAAATAGATGATGGAAACTCTTTGTCTATGAGTAATTTTGATATCTCTGGAAGTGAAATTCAGAAGGGGATAAAAGGATATATTACGGGAGAACGAGGTGTATGGAGACCCGGCGATTCGTTATTTGTGACTTTTATTGTTGAAGATAGGAATCATGCAATACCTAAGGGGCATCCTGTTGTTTTTGATCTTCAAAATCCTAAAGGTCAGCTGGTAAAACGGGTTGTTCAGCGTTATGATGAATCTAACATGTATGCATTCCGAATCGCAACTTCTGCAGATGCTATTACTGGTAGTTGGTTGGGAATTGTAAAGATTGGAGGGGTAACCTTCTCTAAGAATTTTAGAATTGAAACTGTAAAACCGAATAGACTCAAAATAAGCCTTTCTGCAAGTACTAAACGAATTGGTGATAATGGTAAGTTTTTTGGAAATCTGAATGTTAGATGGTTGCATGGTGCACCTGCACCAGATCTTAAGGCGGTGTATCAGGCAACGCTAAGTAAAGCGGGAGCAATTTTTAGAGGATATGAGGCTTTTAATTTTGATGATGAAGGTCTTAAATATACACCTCAAACAATTTCCGCATTTGATGGACGGTTGAATAATACGGGAGATGCAACGGTTAGCTGTTCGTTCAAATCTGGGAATAACCTTCCTGCGGTGCTCAATGCGAACTTTAAAGGAGAGGTTTTTGAGCCAGGAGGTGAATTTAGTATTGATCAGTTTACGATTCCTTACTATCCTTATGCCTACTATGTGGGTATGCGTCTTCCTGATAAGGATAGCTACTGGTATAATACGAATAAAGATTACAATATCTCTATAGTATCGTTGAATAACAGCTTACGTCCTGTGACATCCCGAGTTACTGTTGAAGTTTATAAAATGAACTCAAGTTGGTGGTGGGACAGAGATAACGAATCGGATGTTTCATATATTAGCCAGTCGTATAGCAAATTAATAAGTCGTCAGGTAGTGGCAACTCCTAATGGACGAGGTCTGTACAAATTTAGAATTAACTATCCAGAATGGGGATCATACTACATTCGAATGATCGACGCCAATAGTGGTCATACAACGGGAAGGGTGGTTACTGTGTACTGGCCTTATGAAATGGGAGTAGCAGATAATATGCCCGAAGGTGCTGCATTACTGCCAATTGCTTCAGATTTAAGTACAGTTGATGTTGGGAAAAAGTGTACGATTCGTTTCCCTGGATCGGAGGGAGCAAGGGCACTTATTAGCATTGAAAATGGATCGAGGGTGATTAAGCAAGAATGGGTTGATGCCAGTAAGAGTTCCAATACCTACATGCTGAAGACAGATGATCGGATGACGCCTAACATCTATGTAAGCATCTGGTTGGTTCGTCCTCATATTCGGAAAGAAAATGACTTACCCATTCGTCAGTATGGATTATTGAAGCTGAAGGTGGAAAACAAGGCAACGCATTTGGAACCAATTATCAGCATTCCTGCAGTGATAAAACCAGAGCAAAATGTTTCTATTACCGTTTCGGAAAAGAATGGTAGACCAATGAACTACACAATAGCCGTGGTTGATGAAGGATTGTTGGATATTACTCGATTTAAAGTCCCAAACCCATGGAGTACTTTTTATGCAGAAGAGGCGTTAGGGGTTAAAAGCTGGGATGTTTATAACCGCGTTATTGGAGCATATGGGGGGCTAATTGAAAAATATTTTACGATTGGAGGCTCTGAAGAATTACGTAGTGCAGAGCAAGGCAAAGCTATCCGATTTAAGCCCGTTGTTAAATTTTTCGGTCCATATAAGCTTAAGGGTGGAAAATCGACTCATACTTTTAAGATGCCTAATTATGTAGGTTCGGTAAAAACAATGGTTGTTGCATCCAATAACGATTATGGTTACGGTGTTGCAGAAAAGGTGTCTACCGTAAAGTTGAACGTGATGGCTGTACCCACGTTACCTCGCGTTCTTGGTCCCAACGAAAGTATATCTATGCCTGTAAACGTGTTTGCAATGGCCGGAAATATTAGGAATGTAAAAGTTTCAGTAAAGGCTGAAGGTGCCGTGAAAATAGTCGGAGCGTCAACTCAAAATGCGATGTTTAGTAGGGAAGGCGATAAGATGCTAATGTTTAATCTTAAAGCAATATCAACAACTGGACGTGCAAAAATTACAGTTAATGCAGTAGGTGGCAAGGATGTCTCTACACAGACTGTTGAACTATATGTTCGAGAGCCGCGTTCGGTTGAAACTCGTGTTGTAGACGCTGTCCTTGGTGCTGGAAAATCGTGGGTTTACCGTTTTTCTCCATTTGGAGTAGGTGGTACCAACTCTACCTCCTTAGAGTTATCAACGTTGCTGCCTATTAACTTGTCATCTCGTTTAGGGTATCTGGTTGCTTACCCTTATGGGTGTGTAGAACAAACGACCTCAAGCGTATTCCCTCAGCTATATTTAGGCCGATTGATGGTGCTTGATAATCAAACAAAACAGAATGTAGAAAAGAATATTAAAGTAGGAATTGAGAATTTGCTGTCAATGCAAACTTTGGATGGAGGGTTTGGTTACTGGAAGGGAGCCTCTTCTGCTGATGCTTGGGGAACAAGCTATGCTGGTCACTTTTTGTTGGAAGCGCGAGCTGCAGGCTATTCCGTCTCTGAATCTGCAATTAATCGATGGATTGGTTACCAGGTAAGTATGTCGCGAAATTGGACTAGTAGAGGTAATAGTTATGATGATATGCTACAAGCTTACAGATTGTATACATTGGCATTGGCTCAGCGTCCAGAGATGGGGGCTATGAACCTATTGAAGGAAAAGCAATCGATATCACCACAGGCGTTATGGAGACTTGCCGCTGCTTACGCCTTGGCCGGTCAACGACAGGTGGCTATGGGGATAATAAGGAAGCTTCCTGTTAAATTTGCGGCGTACAAAAATGACTACTATACATATGGCTCTGATACTCGTGATTTAGCAATGGTGGTGGAGACGCTTGCTGAACTTAATATGGTAAATAAGACCGCAGAGCCTGTAAAGCGATTGTCTGCAAAGTTAGGAGGCAGTGGATGGATGAGTACACAGGAAACAGCTTATTCTTTATTGGCAATATCAAAAACGCGTAAAGAAATTAAACCCGGTTTGGGTGTAAATGCCTCTGTTACTATAAATGGAAGAGGACAAAAGGTGAGCGCAGATGTTTCTATGGCGCAAGTGAACTTTCGCCCTATGTCTTCGAATTCTATTTCTGTTGCGAATAATGGGAAACAAACAACCTTTATTCGCTTAATTATGCAGGGAATTCCTGCTCGATCATTGGAGCATGGGTATGCCAACAACCTTTCGTTAAAAGTTCGTTATGCCGGAGTTAGGGGAGAGACTGTAGATCCTGTTTCTATTATTCAGGGTACAGATTTTTTGGTTACGGTTGATGTTACCCATCCTGGAATAGGTGATGATTACAAAAATCTAACACTTAATCAGGTGTTTCCTTCAGGGTGGGAAGCGCAGAATCCTCGATTGACAGGAGAAAGTGCAGATGTTGCAGCGAACTTTACCTATCAGGATTTTCGCGATGATCGGGTATACACCCATTTTGATTTACGTTCTGGTGAAACTAAACGTTTTACACTAAAGGTGAAGGCTACATATGCTGGATATTTCTATCTACCAAGCTTTAAGGCTGAGGCTATGTATGATGCTTCGGTTAGTGCAGGTGCACCTGGTTTGTGGGTTAAGGTGGTTGCCAAATAGAACCTTACGAATTTGAGTTAATGACGAATGTAGTTCGTTTTAAATAAAAAAACAGCCGCAAAATTAGCGGCTGTTTTTTTATTTATTGGATGTATAGAATTTATACGAGCCTGTTTTTATGCTGATTTACTTTTTTGTCTCTTTAAGCGCAGATTGAACTGCTTTTAGCTGCTCTAGAGTTGGAATCGAATATAGTGAAACTCCATTTGCACCACCTTCAATTGCCATTTTAACACCTTCTTTTAGTTCTTCGATATTTTTAAAACCTTCGAGAAACAGTCCAGCATAAAGAGGCTTTTTGCCATCCATAAAATCAACACCCTCTTTTACGGCTGTTTTAATCCATGCTGGTTGCTCATCGTAGAAACTATGGTATACCATAGGACAAACAGCATCTATTGGAAAGCGAACCCAATCTTGACGGACTAAGCGGCGTGCAACTTCTGGTGTTGGAAATACTGCCGCAGAAACTGGTTTTTTATACGTATGGGCAACTTTACAAACTTCGTTTACAATATTTACCACCTGCTCATATCTGAATGCTCTCCATGAAAGTGCTTGGTCAGGATATTTTATTGTCAAAGGATCAACGCCATACTTTTCAGCATATAGCTTGCGGCAGCGGTCGCAGTAGCAAAAATCGTATTCACCATGCTCTAGCTGCTGCTCTATGCCGTAGTTTTTCCATAGGGTAAAAGGGAGAATAACATCGCAGTAGCGAACGTAATCGAGGTGAATGCCATCAATATAGTCCTTTTTGCAAAGCGATTCTACCTCCTTTTTTAATGCTTCGGCAACACCAGGGTGGGTTGGGCACATCCAACGGTAGTAATCAACATACGGAGGGGCATCTGCTGTCGATTTGCCATTACGGCTTACTGCTGCAAATTCAGGATGTTGTTTAAGTATATCTCCACGATTCATGGTCCACATCCAGCGGTGTGCCTCTAGGCCATGCTTTTTAGCACTCCGAAATGCCTTTTCTACATCAGCTTCTAGGAAAACTCCTGTGACACCGTAATTTCTCCAAACGGTATAAAGCGAGTCGTAATATCTTTCTGGAGCTTCCTGAGATGGATTCATCCAGATCCAAAGTTTCTGCTTATTGCTTTTGTCTGCAATGTGCGACTCTGATTTTTTGCTTTTTGCTTGTGCTCCAAACACTAGCAATAGGGCAAATAGTAGGGGTGTTAACTTGTTAAACTTCATGAGTTTAGTGGTTGTTGTGTTAAATAGTTTTGTTTGCAAACTTCTTATTCGTTAAAAGTTCGCTTAGCATTGCTAACAAAAATAGTTTAAAAGGGACTAAAAGATGTATAGCAAAAGATGTTATGTAAGATATTTTTGATAGTAAACTTAGAGAAAAATTATTGTGTTGGTAGGCATAAAAGCTATGCTATATGCGATTAACGGTTTCTTTATAGTAAAAGATGCTAACTAGGGATAAGAAGTGTTGAGTGCAAATGGTTGCATTGTTATGATGAGCAATGGGTGAGGGGAAAGTGGATTTGGAGACTCTGCTTGGTGCTATAATTCCCCCTTTTAATGTATTTTACGTATAGTAATGGTTGGCTAAATTGGTATTTTAGCATCGAAAATTTAAAAGAGCAATATGAAAGGTTTACTATTAGCGATGGTGTTACCGCTTTCTGTGATGGCGAAGACTCCAAAGCAGCCATACGATTATGTTAATCCTTTTTTGGGAACGGGTGGGCATGTGCATAATTATCCTGGTGCAACACTTCCTTTTGGCGGAATTCAGTTAAGTCCTGATACAGATGTAAAAGGATGGGATTGGTGTTCTGGTTATCACTACAGTGATAGCACTATGATGGGATTTAGCCATACGCATCTTAGCGGAACAGGTTGGGCTGATTTAGGTGATATCCTTTTAATGCCAACAACTGGAAAATTACAGATGACTCCAGGTGCGAAAAATCGGCCAGATGATGGCTATCGTTCTCGTTTTAGCCATAAGCACGAATCTGCCGCACCCGGTTATTACCAGGTGTTTTTAGAGGATTATGGGGTAAATGCAGAATTAACGGCGACAGAGCGCGTGGGAGTACATCGGTATACATTCCCCAAAAGCAACGAGTCAAATGTTATTATTGATCCGACTAGTAAAATTTTCGGAAAGGTTATAGAAACGAGTGTACGTATTGAGAAAAATGAAGTAACAGGCTACTGCCTAAGCGAAGGCTGGGGAGGTAGGCGCTATACCTATTTTGTTGCAACTTTTTCTAAACCTTTTGCCTCATCGGGGACTTGGATTGGCGATGCAATGAATGCATCGAAGGATGTAAAAGGTAAAGATGCTAAAGCATGGGTTCGTTTTGCAACTGCTAAAGGCGAAAAAATAGAGGTCAAGGTAGCTCTTTCAGCCATTAGCTTAGAAGGTGCAAGAGCCAATATGGCTGCAGAGGCAGCAGGCAAAAACTTTAGCAAGGTGCTTGCAGAGGCTAAAACAAAGTGGAATAAGAAACTTAATCTTATTGTTGTTGAAGGCGGTACAGAGGATAGTAAAACTATTTTTTACACAGGTTTGTACCATTGTTATTTAGCACCAACTCTATTTATGGATGTTGATGGGAAGTATATTGCAGCCGGAAAAACATTGAAGGCTAAAGGTTTTACGAATTATTCCACATGGTCGCATTGGGATACCCATAGGGCTGTACATCCACTATTTACAATTATAGAACAGAAGGTTACCACCGATTTTGCTAATTCTCTGATTAGCCGTCATTCAGATGCAGCAGATCACATGCCAATTTGGGAATTGTGCGGATTTGATAACATGTGTATGATTGGCTATCATACTGTTTCCCTAATTTGGGATGCTATTGCGAAGGATATTCCTGGAATTAATTACGATAAGGCTTTAGCTGCAATGAAGGATGCTTCTGTTACCGAAAAGATTAGTTCGAGTGATGGTAAAGGCGGAATTCTGGAGTATATCAATTTAGGTTATGTTCCTAGCCATATCGATAAATCTGTGAGTAAAACGCTGGAATACTCTTACGATGATTGGTGCATTGAACAGCTGGCAAGAAAAATGGGAAGGTCCGAAGATGCAAAAGTTTATGCTAAGCGGGCTGCTTCTTTTGAAAATATTTTCAATCCAGCCAAGAAGGCATTCTATCCAAAATATGCGGATGGACGCTGGCATGAAGATTTAAATATGAGCGATTGGAATGCGTTGACTCCTCACTACATTTCAGGTAACTTTTGGGACTATGAATTCTACTTGCCTCATGCGATTGATCGCTTGATTGAGCTTAAAGGTGGAAAGGTGGCTTTTGAGCAGTCGTTGGATACTCTTTTTAATACAGAACTTAAAATGCAAGGGGAGCAGCATGTGGATATTTCTGGCTTCTTTGGTAAGTATGCGCACGGGGATGAGCCAGGGCATAACATCCCTTACTTATACAACTACACCAAATCACCGTGGAAAACACAGGCTTTAATTCGTAAGATTTGCAGGGAGTTTTATGCAAATGATCCTGTTTCTATGCCAAATAACGAGGATTGTGGGCAGATGTCTGCTTGGTATATCTTTTCGTCGCTTGGCTTCTATCCGATGTGCCCAGGGATGCCTGAATATACCATTGGTGCACCGCAATTTTCTAAGGCTACAATTACATTAGAGAATGGGAAGCGATTTGTTGTTAATGCTAAGAATTTATCCGATAAGAATATGTATGTTTCAAAGGTTTCGCTTAACGGTAAGCCAATTTCTTCTTGGACTTTACTACATAAGGATATTATAAAGGGAGGCGAACTTACTTTTGAAATGGCAGATAAACCTTAGTCAAGGTATAACTATAAGGGGGGGCTTTGCTCCCCTTACTTTTTGTTGCTAGCATTGCTGGCTAACACAAAAGGCGTATCTTTCGATACGCCTTTTGTCTAAAGTAGCGAGAGAGAGACTTGAACTCTCGACCTCATGATTATGAATCATGCGCTCTAACCAGCTGAGCTACCTCGCCATTTTGAGAGAACTCCCTCATTATATGGTTACCCATTTAAAGGGTGAAATTTCGATAAAAAAAGGCACTTCATAAGAAGTACCCTTTTCCCCAAAACTAACTATTAACTAATAACTAAAAGAAACCCTGCCGTGACAGGTTGTAGCGAGAGAGAGACTTGAACTCTCGACCTCATGATTATGAATCATGCGCTCTAACCAGCTGAGCTACCTCGCCATTTTGAGAGGTGCTATCCTCTCGATTGCGGATGCAAAGGTAGATAAAATTTGATACCCTGCAAGAGATTTTTCAAAAAAAAATTGCAATAAAATCCACTTGAAATTATCTGTATGTGCTATTTTCAAGATTTCTAATAATTTAAAAAGGTGGCTTAGATTAAAAAAAATAAAACGAGAGGGCAGTCTGAAAAATCGTTTAACTTTGTGGCTATGTAATATGCTAGTTAAGTAAGGTTACAGGTTTTTAAACGGTATTTTATTAATGAAGACTTTACATCGGTTTGTACTGAAAACATTTTTCGGTCCTTTTATACTCAATTTTGCCTTAGTAATGTTTATTCTGCTTATGCAATTCCTTTGGAAGTGGGTGGATGCATTGGTCGGTAAGGGACTTGAATGGACTGTTATTGCTGAACTTATATTCTATATTGCGGTGGGGCTTATGCCGTTGGCACTTCCACTGGCTATGCTACTTTCTACCTTAATGGCCATGGGTAACATGGGGGAAAATAATGAAACCTTAGCCTTAAAGGCGGCAGGGGTTTCTCTTATTCAAATCATGGCACCTATTTTTTATGCAGGAACCATAATCACGATAGGAGCATTTTTTCTATCGAATAACGTTGTTCCATATACCAACCTGAAGGCCTACTCTTTGCTTTTTGATGTTCAGCAAAAGCGTCCTGAATTACAAATTAAGGAGGGGGTGTTTTATAATGGAATCCCTGGATTTAGCTTAAAAATAGGAGAGAAGGACGAAAAAACAAACCTGCTTAAGCGTCTTATCATTTATAATCATAGCAGTGGTATGGGAAATACCGAGGTTACAATTGCTGATTCTGGCTATATGAAGGTAACTTCCGACCAGCGTTATTTAATAGTAACTCTTTATAGTGGTAATATTTATCAGGATGTTACTGATAATACCAGCCCTAATGCGTACGAATTAAAGCCTTTTAGAAGTACTTCTTTTTCCAAGCAGCAGGTTACCGTTCCGCTTGATAACTTAAAGTTGGATAGGAGTAGCGAAGGTCTGCTAAAGGATAATGAGCGAATGCAAAATTTGGGGCAGTTAAAAATAATGAGAGATACAACTGCAATAAAGCGGGATGGGTTAGTTCGCTCTTTTGTATTGAATATTATTCATTCGGGATATTTTAGAAAATCAAGGGAGTTAGATAGCACTCTTAAAGAGAAAGATCTTAATAAATTTAAAACCTTTAAGTTCGATTCTGTATACAAAAGTTTTGATACAGAGAATAGGATGCGAGTGGTAGAAGCCGCCTTAAGTAGTGCGAAATCAACTCAAATGTCTGTTGTATCAAATAGTTTCGAATTAAGCGGGTTAACGGAGCGAATTAATAGGATAGACGTCGAGCGGCATAAAAAGTTCACCCTATCATTAGCGGCGCTGCTGTTTTTCTTTATAGGGGCACCGTTGGGAGCTATCATTCGGAAGGGAGGTTTTGGAATGCCAATTGTTGTTTCTGTGCTATTCTTCATTGTCTACTATATAATTTCTATCACAGGAGAAAAATTTGCGAGAGAAGGAGTTTGGTCCATAGTTTCAGGAACTTGGTTTTCTACATTCATACTTCTTGCCGCGGGTATATTCTTATCCTATAAAGCAACTCATGAGTCTCAGATAATGAGTATGGATGCTTATACCAACTTTGTCAAGAATATCTTTAAAAGAAAGAAATAAGAGTCAAAAGTTGCTCCCTTGGGGCAACTTTTGATCTATATAACAGAGCCAAATTTAGCAGATTGGATAAAAGATGTAATTTTACGGCCTCAATCAAATCTGTAAGTAACACAGGAAATAATGTTGAATAATCAAGATATGAGTTTAAACTTTAAGCTCAACACTATTGCCGAAGCATTAGAGGAGTTAAGAGCGGGGAAACCAATCATTGTAGTAGACAATGAAGATCGGGAAAACGAGGGCGATTTTGTTGCTGCTGCCGAACTTATAACACCCGAAATGGTGAACTTTATGGCAACTCATGGACGAGGTCTTATCTGTACTGCCTTAACGGAGGAGCGCTGCAATGAGCTTGAACTCGAAATGATGGTTGGTCGTAACTCATCTTTGCATGAAACGGCGTTTACCGTATCTGTCGACTTGCTAGGAGAGGGATGTACTACAGGAATCTCAGCTAGCGATAGAGCCAAAACAATAAAAGCGCTTGTTAATCCAAATACCAAACCCGAGAATTTAGGTCGTCCAGGCCATATTTTTCCGTTAAAAGCAAAAGAAAAAGGGGTGCTTCGTCGTCCAGGCCATACCGAAGCGGTGGTTGATTTGACTAGAATGGCTGGCTTGTATCCTGGTGGTGCTCTTGTTGAGATTATGAACGAGGATGGCACTATGGCTCGCCTTCCGGAATTGGTGGAGATCGCCAAAAAGTTTGACTTGAAGATTGTTTCAATTGAGGATTTAATCAAGATTCGTTTAGAGCAGGAAAGCCTAATAGAAAAGGGCGAGCGGGTAATGATGCCAACAGAGTTTGGGATGTTCAACCTTATTCCTTTTCGTCAAAAAAGCAATGGATTAGAGCATGTTGCTCTTATAAAGGGGGAGTGGACCGAAGATGAAGCCATTCTTGTTCGTGTTCATTCGTCTTGTGTAACTGGTGACATTTTTGGATCGTATCGTTGCGATTGTGGGCCACAGCTTCAAGAAGCGCTCAAAATGATTGATAAGGAAGGCAAGGGTGCGCTTGTATACATGAATCAGGAAGGTAGAGGAATTGGACTTTTTAATAAAATTCATGCTTATAAATTGCAAGAGGAAGGTTATGATACGGTAGAGGCTAACCTAAAGTTGGGGTTTGCTCCAGATGAGCGCGATTACGGTGTTGGTGCTAGCATTCTTCGGGAGTTGGGTGTAAAGAAAATTCGTCTAATGTCTAATAATCCAAAGAAAAGAATTGGGTTAGAGGGATATGGAATGGAAATTATAGAGAATGTACCTATTGTTATCGAACCTAATAAGCATAATGAATTTTATCTTCAAACAAAAGAGGAGAAGATGGGGCATTGGCTAGGTTTATTTAATACTAAAGAGAAAAAATAGGTTGATATGAGTCCTCTTCGGATAGTTTTTATGGGTACCCCCGAATTTGCAGTTTCCTCGCTTGATGCCATTTTTCATAGCGAGCATGAGGTTGTTGGGGTTGTAACCGTTCCCGACAAGCCTGCAGGGCGAGGTCAGAAGCTACAGCAATCAGCCGTAAAGCAGTATGCTGTAGAGAAAAACATACCTGTTTTACAGCCTGAAAAACTTAGGAGTGAAGACTTCCTACTGGATTTGCATGCGCTAAATGCCGACTTATTTGTTGTTGTCGCATTCAGAATGCTTCCTGAAGTTGTTTGGCAAATGCCTCCTAAAGGAACTTTCAACTTACATGGTTCGTTGTTGCCTCGTTATAGAGGTGCTGCTCCAATTAACTGGGCTGTTATTAACGGAGATAGTAAGACTGGGGTTACAACATTTTTCCTAAAGCACGAAATAGATACAGGAAATATTATATATCAGGAAGAGGTTGCTATTACAGCTGAGGATAATGCTGGCTCGATACACGATAAATTAATGGTCGTTGGAGCTAAGTTGGTTGTTAAAACGCTTGATGCTATTTCTCAGGGTGCAGCTCCAATTGTTAGCCAGGAGGAGTTGATTGCTAAAGGATACGAACCGTTGCATGCTCCTAAAATTTTCAAGGAAGACTGTAAGGTAGATTGGAGCACAGATGTTACCTCTATTCATAATTTGGTTAGAGGGCTATCTCCATATCCTGCAGCATGGAGCGAATTGGTTAAATCCGACGAGTTGCTGAGCATGAAAATATTTAAAACGGAGAAAGAGGTGACGGAGCATGACTATACGGTTGGAACCTTACTTACCGATGCTCGATCATTCTTGAAAGTTGCTTGTGTCGATGGATTTTTATCAATATTAGAACTTCAGCTGGCAGGTAAAAAGCGAATGCCTATTCGAGATTTTCTTCTTGGATTTAAAAATATTGCAGACTATCTGGTGAAGTAATTGTATATAGCCGCAAAAGCCAACGGGGTGACAATACTTGTCACCCCGTTGGCTTTTTATAAAACTGGAGTTATAGCCATTTCTTTTTCTTAAACATCAAAAGAAATCCTGTTGAAGATGCGATCATAAATAGTATGGCGAAAAGATAGCCATACTTCCATTCTAGCTCGGGTAAAATTTTGAAGTTCATCCCGTAAACGCTTGCTATTAGGGTGGGGGGCATAAATACAACAGAAACCACCGTAAATATTTTGATAATTTTATTTTGCTCGATATTGATAAGACCGAGAAATGTATTCTGTAGGTATTCTAAACGTTCGAAGCTAAAGTCTGTGTGGTTGATAAGGGAACCAACGTCCTTAAGCATAATGGTAACCTTGGGGTAAAGATCGTTCGGAAACCGTTCGCTCTTTAGTATCCCGGAAAGCACACGTTGCTTATCAATGATATTTTCACGAAGCAGCATCGAGTTTTCCTGCAGCTGGTTAATGTCTAAAAGAACCTCCTCGTCAACATTTCCCGAAAGGGTTATTTCCTTACTTACTTTTGCAATTTCTTTTGCAATAATCTCCACCATGTCGGCATCAAGGTCGATTCGGGTTTCAAGAATTGCAACCATTAGGTGGAACGAAGTTGGGAACGCTTTATTGTTTAGCAAAAATTTACGTATGGTATCGGAGAATACTTTTAGTTCAATATTCTTAACCGTTACCAGGATCCCTTCCTTAACAATAAAAGAAACGGCCTCATAGGTAAACTCGTCATCATCCTGAATCAGGAAGTTGGAGTTGGCCATTATGGTTGATTCCGATTCAAAGTAGCGCGAAGAACTTTCAATTTCTTCCGCTTGCTGTCGGGTTGCAAGATTTACATGTAAGAAATTCTCAATTGCCTTTTTCTCCTTAAGGCTTGGATTGGTCATATCAATCCAAATGATATCGTCAAAACCTAGTTCATCTAGGAGTTCTAGCTCAGTCTCTTGTATGATTTTATTATCACCACGAACGAATATGGTTACCATCGACCCTCGTTTTTACAGGTTACACAATGGGGGTATTTTGCTCTGGAATGTTGTAGGCTAAACGTATTAGCCCTCTTCAGCGCAAAGCGAGGTCGGCAAGTCGCACAGTCGGAAAACCGGCTGCAACGACCATCTTCGTCGTTTGTGGTTAAATATTTGTTGGAGAAACTTGGAGTAACGCGAGGTTGCGCCTTGTATGGATATTTTGTAATGATTTACATAGCCGATTGCTGCTGTTGCATCCGGCAAGTTCGTGCTTTTAAACCCGTTATGTATTGGGGTAGTGCTTGCTGAAGGCACCGCCGTAACTTTTTTTAAAACCATTCTATCTCAATTTATCCCGAAGGCATTTGTTGGGTTACTTTGATTATCGGCACAAAGGTAAGACAATATTTGCAATCGTAAACAAAAAATAGGTTTAAAAGCTCATTTCGTTATTTTAGCGCGCTAGATAACCCCCTTTTTTGATAAATTTGCATGTCAAAAATAAATTCTAAAAAATGGAATTACAGAAGTTAACAGCCATTTCACCAGTCGACGGTCGTTACAGAGGACAGGTAGTAGAACTTGCAGACTATTTCTCTGAATTTGCCCTTATTCGTTATCGCTTAAAGGTTGAAGTTGAGTATTTTATTGCATTATGCGAACTTCCTCTACCTCAGTTGACTGATGTTAATAAGGAGGTGTACCCTCTGCTACGCGACATCTACAATAGCTTTACTGATGCTGATGCTCAAAAGGTAAAGGAGATTGAAAAGGTAACCAATCATGATGTTAAGGCGGTTGAGTACTTCCTAAAGGAAAAGATGGAAGCTTTAGGCTTGTCAAAGCAGCTTGAATTCATCCATTTTGGTCTTACTTCTCAGGATGTTAACAACACTGCAACTCCACTTACCTTGCGCGATGCCATTGGCGAGGTGTACTACCCTCTTTTAGACGAGCTGGTAGAGAAGCTGGATCAGCTCTCTCGCGAGTGGTCAGAGGTGCCGTTGTTGGCGCGTACGCACGGACAGCCTGCGTCTCCAACCAAGTTGGGTAAGGAGATAATGGTATTTATAGAGCGTATTCAAAAGCAGGTCGACTTGCTTCAAGAAGTTCCTGTTAGCGCTAAGTTTGGCGGGGCAACAGGTAATTTTAATGCGCATCATGTTGCCTACCCCGAAATTAACTGGATAGACTTTGGTAATGATTTTGTGAATAACGTGCTTGGACTTACTCGTTCGCAGTATACCACGCAGATTGAGCATTACGATAATATTGCTGCTATCTTTGACTCCCTTAAACGTATTAATACTATTATAATAGACCTTTCTCGTGACTTCTGGACGTATATCTCTATGGATTACTTTAAGCAGCGAGTTAAAGAGGGAGAGGTTGGTTCGTCTGCAATGCCTCATAAGGTAAATCCTATTGATTTTGAAAATGCAGAAGGAAACTTAGGAATGGCGAATGCTATCTTTGAACACCTTTCTGCGAAGCTTCCCATATCTAGGTTGCAGCGCGATTTAACCGATTCTACCGTTCTTCGAAATATTGGGGTTCCTATGGCTCACACTATTATTGCCTTTAAGTCGGTACTTAAGGGATTAAATAAGGTTTACCTAAACCACGAGGCGATTAACCAAGATTTAGAGGACAACTGGGCTGTTGTTGCCGAAGCTATTCAAACCATTTTGCGTCGAGAGGGTTATCCAAAGCCATATGAAGCGCTAAAGGAGTTAACAAGAGGTAAGGCTGGTATTACGCATGAGGCAATCCGTGAGTTTGTAGAAACTTTAAAGGTTAGCGAAAGCGTTAAGAATGAAATTCTTCGAATCACCCCTCAGAATTACACCGGAATATATTAGTAGTTACTTTATAACATGGCATAAGGCAGGGAAGTTCCCTGCTTTTTGCTATTTTTGGCTCCATTAATAATCGCAAATGAAGAATATTTATAAAATTTTCCGATTCATGGTTCCCTACAGGGGACGCATAGTTGCATTTGTATTTCTGTCTATTCTACTTGCAATTTTTTCGGTAGCATCCATTTCCGTTC
The DNA here is from genome assembly GCF_000798815.1 of Alistipes sp. ZOR0009. Taxonomy (NCBI): domain Bacteria; kingdom Pseudomonadati; phylum Bacteroidota; class Bacteroidia; order Bacteroidales; family Rikenellaceae; genus Alistipes; species Alistipes sp. ZOR0009. Next base: position 38,160 of record NZ_JTLD01000022.1, read on the forward strand.
TGATTCCTTTCTTACAGATTCTATTTAAGCAATCTGTAGTTGTGTCAAATCCCGTAGCATGGGAGTTTACTTCAGATGCTATTCGTCATAACATATCGTACTATATTAGCCAATACGTTGTTGAACATGGCGCTATTGCTACCCTTGGAATTTTAAGCATTGGGGTGGCGTTGCTATTCTTTTTTAAGAATCTATTCGAATACCTCACCAGCTTTGTGATGATTCCACTTCGCAACGGTGTGGTTATGGATATTCGCATGTCGCTATACCGTAAAATAATGGAGCTGCCATTGGGCTACTATAGCGAAGAGCGAAAAGGGGATGTGATGGCAAAAATGACGAACGACGTAAACGAGATTGAAGCATCAGTAGTTCGTTCTTTAGAGCTTCTTTTTAAGGATCCTCTTTTGCTGATAGCCTATCTTACCGCACTTATTATTATAAGCCCTCAGCTATCGCTATTCGTTTTGGTGATGATTTTGGTGACGGTTTTTATTCTAGGGCGGATTGGAAAATCGCTTCGTAAAACATCCTATAAGGCGCAAAATAGCTTGGGCGATATTCTTTCTGCTATAGAAGAAACGCTTGGTGGATTGCGCGTTGTAAAAGGGTTTACAGCAGAACGACAAATGACTGCAAAGTTTAAAAGCCTAAATGATAGGTACCGAAAACTTTGTAACCATGCTTCATGGCGTAGGGATTTGGCTTCTCCTTTAAGCGAGTTTTTGGGAGTTGGCGTTGTTGTTGCCGTACTTATGTATGGTGGTAGGTTGGTTTTAAGCGATAAGCCAACTTTAACTCCAGCTGAGTTGATTGCCTACCTTGCTGCATTCTCGCAGCTGCTTAACCCCGCAAAACGTTTCTCACAATCGTACTATAACATAGTAAAAGGTATGGCATCTGCCGATCGTATCGATGCGATTCTTTCGGCTGTTAACCCAATTAAGGATAACGAAGATGCACAACCGATTGCTGGGTTTAAAAGTCAAATTGAGTTCAGGAATGTAAGCTTCAAGTACGGAGACGAATGGGTGCTTCGGAATGTGTCTTTTACCGTTGAAAAGGGGAAAACAATTGCTTTGGTTGGACAATCGGGATCTGGTAAATCCACCATTGTAGATTTGCTTCCTCGTTTTTGGGACATCCAAGAAGGTGAAATACTAATTGATGGCGTGAACGTCAAGAACTATAAGCTGCACGACCTGCGTCTTTTAATGGGTATTGTTAACCAGGAGCCGATACTATTTAACGACACCTACTTCAATAACATCGCATTTGGTGTTGATAATGCAACTGAAGCGGAGGTTATTGCAGCCGCAAAGGTGGCAAACGCTCACGAGTTTGTGGCGGCTACACCAAACGGCTACCAAACGGTAGTAGGAGATAGAGGAAGTAAGATGTCTGGCGGACAGCGTCAGCGTATTTCTATTGCACGTGCTGTTTTGGCCAATCCTCCTATTATGATTTTGGACGAGGCAACTTCTGCTTTGGATACCGAAAGCGAAAAAATAGTACAATCGGCGCTTGACAATCTGATGCAAAATCGTACTTCTATTGTTATTGCTCACCGTCTTTCTACTATTAGAAACGCGGATGAAATTCTGGTTGTAAATGAAGGACAAATTGCCGAGCGTGGTTCCCACGAGTCGTTACTGTCTCTAAATGGAATTTACCATAAGCTACATTCGATGCAGAAGTAGCGTAAAACTTACTACGAAATCCCCTTAGATTTATCTAGGGGGATTTTTTTTGACCCTAAACGATCCTTCCTGATAGGAGAGAATGGCTATATTTGGTTTCCTAAAATAAAGCTGGATATGAAAAAAGTTGTTCTGTTATTGCTAATGGTCTTTGTTGGATTTACAGCATTTTGTGGCAGTGTGGATTTGTCTGTACTAATTGATTCTCCTTCAAAAAGCAAGGGGAAGTCGGTTGTTGTTTCTGGGATGGTTTACTCTGTTTGTCCTAAAAACGATAGGCGTATCTTTATTTCTCCTGTAAACGATCGAACGAAACGAATTCCGGTCATGCTTCAAACCACATCTGACGCGTATCAGGGAAAGGTGGTAGAGGTTACGGGCGTTGTCAAAAAAACGGCGTATGTCGCTCCGAAACCATGCGGTAGGTGCGATGGGGCAGACTGTGGAAAGAATGCTGCGGAGCAAAGTAAAGACGCCTCCTACTTCATAGAAGCAAAAACGGTAAAGGTTATAAAATAGAAAAAAGCGAGGGAGACCTCGCTTTTTTATTAGAACCTAAAGCCAACTTCAAACTCCCATTGGCTCATCTGTAGCTTTATTGTTTGAGCAGGATCAAGCGGATTGCTGCCCGTTACTTTTTTGTTGAAAGCGAAAACAAATGCGAAATCAAGCGCTTTGTTACCAAATGTTTGGGTAAAACCGGCAGTTAGGTGGTTCTCTATGACTCCCGGTGCAAGGATGTTGAAAAGTACTTCGGATGATTTTACTGGCGAGTTACCATGCGAATATCCGATGCGGATGGTAGAGGATGGTGCAACCATGTACTCTCCTCCAACCTTAATAATAAACATATCCTTCCATCCAAATCCGCTGCCATTGTTGCTTCCTAGCGGAGTGTATTGTGGGTTATTGATAAATCCGCCCGATCCATTTGGTACCATAGGCATTAATGCCATCGTGCTTAAAGGGTTTCCTACGGAGTTTACTTTGCTGTAGAATATTTGTTTGAAATCTATGGCAAAGTTCATCTTCCCGCATGGCCGGTAGGCAAGTCCTGCGCTCCAGTTTGCAGGAATGTCGAACTTTCCTCTTTCAGCAAATAGGCCTTTATACTTATCAAAGGCTTGCATCCAAATAGGTGTTTGGAAGGTAGCACCAATGCTGAGCTGATCGGTGAGCTTTCCTAAGACTCCTATTTTGCCCCCAATTCCGAGGACCTTATCTGCGCCTCGGTTGGTTACGTTAGCGGGCGATTGGGACATCCCAAAATTTACGAAAGCTTGTAAACCTTTTGCCTCAAACGACTGCCATCCGCCAATAACGCTAATACCGACACTCCAGTTTTCACCTATTGCACGGCTATATTGAACAGCGGCAAATAGCTGCATCAGATTTACTCCTGTAGGTTTCGAAACGCCCTGCATGGGGTTGCTTCCATCTGGCATTACCGCTCCGTCCAGATATTGGGAGTAGAATGTTTTGGTGTCGTAGTCCGTATTCATTCCTCCATTTCCATAAATTGCTACGCCTAACGCGCTTTGGCTGTCAACCATAAAGTTTGCAGCTACCGAAGGCATGACAAAGTACTTGCTGTCGCTGGTTATTTTACCGGGAGCTAATCCAAATGCAGGTGGAAATGACGATGGAACGCTCGGATTACCTGTTACGGTGTAGGATCTGTTAGGGCTGAATAGGCCAAGGGCGGCACCGTATCCTTTGCCATACCTTACCAATCCTGCTGGGTTGTTAGCTCCAAATAGGGAGGTCTCGTATAGCGCAATACCTGCTCCACCCATTCCTTTGCTTCGAGTTCCGTAGGCAACACTGAAGTATCCGTCTGTTGCATGCGCCATTTCTGATGCCATAAGTACCACAGCTAAGCATACTGTAATACTTGCGTAATGAATTTTTCTCATATTCTTAGCTATTTTAGTTTGTTTAGTTCTGTGCTGTTATTCGCTTCCTATTTCATAATCCAATTTAGGGCTAATTATTAAACAAATACAAATCAGAAAATGTGATATTTATCATGTTTTAATAATACGGTGTAAAATATTTTGATGAAGTAATTATGATTTGAGAATAAAAACTCTTGTTTTATTACGTTAAATAGATAAATTGCATGTAGAGATTGTTGAAAAAAATATAAGGTTTATTTAAACATTATAACGTTAATAGCTCTTATTATAAAAATACCCTGCGCTATCAGCAGGGGCGCGTAGCTCGAAAGTAAGTATTGGATTACCCTAGTTCGGATTAAACTCAAGGAGATGTTGAAATGAAAATTTTGATTACTGGTTCGGCGGGATTTATAGGGGCACATGTAACAGCTCGGTTGCTCGAAATGGGGCATACCGTTGTTGGCATCGATAGTATTAACGACTACTACGATGTGGATCTTAAGCTCAATAGGCTGCAATCGTTAGGCGGAATTTTGGCATCGGAGATTTCCGAGTTGGATTTTGTACAGAGCCGTAAGTACGAACGCTACCGATTTATTCGACTTAACACGCAACAAAGGGAACGTATTGCCGAGATATTCAGCTCTGAGAGGTTCGACGCGGTATGCCACCTAGCTTCGCAATCGGGTGTTCGATACTCTGTCGAGAATCCGTACGCCTATATAGATAACAACATAAACGGGTTTATACCCATCCTTGAAGGGTGTCGGCACAACGGTGTTGGTAAGCTGGTTTACGCGAGCTCGAGTAGCGTTTACGGCGACAGCGACGTAGTTCCCTTTTCGGAGGAGTTCTGTGTAACGCGCCCTGCCAGCCTTTATGCAGCAACAAAGAAGGCCAACGAGCTGATGGCCTATTCCTATAGCAGCTTATATCAATTTCAAACTGTAGGTCTTCGATTTTTTACGGTATACGGTCCTTGGGGCCGTCCCGATATGGCTCCTTTTCTCTTTAGTCGTTCAACCATCGAAGGTAGGCCCATAAAGGTGTTCAACAACGGGGATTTATACCGCGACTTTACCTATATCGACGACATAGTAGAGGGGATTGTGCGGATACTTTTTGATTATACGAACGAGGAGGAGGTTCCTTACAGCGTTTTCAATATAGGAAACCATACGCCCGTTAAGCTTACCGATTTCATTAAATGCATCGAGCAGGCTTGCGGTAAATCTGCCATAGTTCAAAATGAGCCTATGCAGCTTGGAGATGTCCACACAACCTACGCCGATGTATCTAAGCTCATAAATGCGGTTGGCTTTGCGCCCAATACCTCGCTTACCGATGGCATTGGGCGGCTCGTTGATTGGTTGAGATGGTATTATAAGATGTAACCATTAACAAATAATGTCTGATAGCTATGAAAAGAGTTGCGTTTGTAGGCCGCTTATTGTTGTTAGTCGTTTTGTTGGCCTTTACTATTATTGGTATATTTTACCTTTTTGCCCCGGTATACGACTTTAAAACTCCGCAGCAGTTTAGCGGAGATCTCATCTACAATCCTTACCAAAATATCGATTCCGCAACGTGGAAAAAGGCCAACTTCCATTGCCACACAACGGCATCCGATGGGCACGATAAGCTGGCGGTTGTACAAAAGGCGTATCGGAGCTATGGCTACGATATTTTAGCCGTGTCGGATCACAACTTGGTTATCAGCCAAGGGCTACCTGCCCAAGAGGAGATTCCAACCTACGAGCATGGCATCAATATTAGCAAGTTTCATTCGGTGGTGATTGGTGCAAAGCACGGTTCTATCTTTGATTTTGTTCTGCTTCCTACCGAGTCGAACCATTTTTACACGCTAAAATGGCTTCGGACACAGGGCGACATTGTAATATTTGACCATCCCGACCGGACTCGATGGTTGGAGCCCGAAGATGTGAAAAATCTGAGCTACTACGACATGATGGAGGTGGAAAGAGGCTTTACGAATGGTGTTTTGAGCTACTACGACGAGGCTCTTTCGCATGGGCATTACTCATATGTCTTGGCTAGCGACGATTGTCACGAGGTGGGAAATCCAAAGCACTTTGGTCGGGCGGCAACCTTTGTAAGTACGCCAACAAAGCGCTATGCAGACGTTAAAAAGGCCTTACTGTCGGGACATAACTTCGGGTTAACCATTCCAGCATTTCGGGATAGCAATTATAGACGGTGGAGGCATTTCCATTTGCCTAAAATTCAAAGTCTAAAGGTAAGAAACGATAGCTTAGAGCTGGTTCTGTCGGAGCCGGCAACCATAAAAGTGTTTGGACATAGCGGAGTAATGCAGTTCGAGTACGTGGCTACCAACCAGGCTAAGGTGCCGTTTGTAAAAACGGATACCTACTTGAGGTTTGCTGCAATATTTTCTGATAGCGTTACCCTTTACACCAACCCAATTGCCCGCTATAAGGGTGGAGCCTTCCCTGTTTTTCAGGATACCTCTTCGGTAAACTATCCGCTAACGGTATTGTACATTTTAGGGGTCTCCCTAATTGTACTCTTCTCCTTATTCCTATTCTTTTTAGTGCTGGTGCGCACTTTGCCCACACGTTTTTTTCGAAAGGTAAAGCGGAGTAAGGTTGCCTGGCAGTATGCAAAAAGCGAAAGTTAGGGACGTATTTTTTGGTAATGGACTACTTTAGTTAGTAAATATTTGTTAAATTGTATAGGTCTTACAAATGCTGCAAACTTGTTGTGCTATGTACGAACTCTCTTTAGTTATCACGCTGCTTAACGAGGAGGAAAATATCTCTCCGCTACATTCGGCCATTAGGGCGGCCTTGTCGGGATACAACTACGAGGTAGTTTTTGTCGATGATGGCTCCACCGACGGCACTGTCAGAGAAATAAAGAAGCTACAGAACGACCGCGTAAAGCTGGTGAAGCTTAGCAAGAACTACGGGCAGAGCATCGCCATGAGTGCGGGTATTGACCATGCTCAAGGCGAATACATTGTGCTACTTGATGGAGATTTGCAGAACGATCCGGCCGACATCCCTTTTATGCTCGAAAAGCTCAAGTCGGAAGATTGGGATGTGGTGGCCGGAAACCGACGAAACAGGCAGGATGGCATGTTCCTCCGCAAGCTTCCCAGCAATATCGCCAATGCAATGATCCGCCGATATACCGGTGTGCATCTTAGGGATTACGGATGTACGCTTAAAATATTCAAGCACGAGATTGCCAAAAATCTAGATCTCTACGGCGAGCTGCATCGGTTTATTCCCGTGCTGGCAAGCCTGCAGGGAGCTCGCATTGTGCAGGTAGACGTGCACCACCATGCCCGCAAGTTTGGCCACTCGAAGTATGGCATTGGTAGAACCTTTAAGGTTGCTAGCGACTTGATACTAATCCTATTTCTACAGCGCTACCTCCGCAAGCCCATGCATCTATTTGGAGGGATAGGGCTTTTCCTGCTGCTTCCGGGTATTCTTATAATGCTGTACATGCTGGTCATAAAGCTGCTGGGCGAAAATATTTGGGGAAAACCGATCCTGATACTGGGCGTTTTGCTCATAATTATTGGCGTTCTATTCATTATGATGGGCATAATGACCGAATTGCTAATGCGAATTTACTATGGTACCGGCAATCGGAGGCTATACCTGGTGAAAGAACTCTACAATGGCGCAAACTAGGGTATACCGAGTTCTTACTGCTGCTGCCAAAATTGCCATTTCGGGAGGTGCGGTTTGGTTTGTCCTTTCTAAAGTAGACGGAAGAGAGCTTATCGGTGCATTTCGGAATGTGTGCTGGTGGATGCTTATCTTGTCGGCCGTGCTGTTTGTGGAATCCAAGGTGGTGTCGGCCTATCGGCTGCAGGTATACTTTCGGAATGTAGATGTGGCTATTACTCCCTCCACCAACCTTCGGCTCTACTGGTTAGGAATGTTCTACAACCTCTTCTTACCCGGCGGTATTGGTGGCGATGGCTACAAGGTGTGGCTGCTGCATCGGCAGGCGGGTTACTCGGTTAAAAGAACCGCTGCTGCGGTGCTTCTGGATCGTGTAAATGGGATGCTTGCCATTGTATTGTTGGCCTTGCTACTGGCGCTTTTTATCCCCGAGCTGGGCTGGTATCGGTATGCAGCAGCGCTGCTACTCCCTTTATCCGTATTGCTATACAGCTATCTGGTGGCGAAGCTCTTTCCATCATTTTATACAAGCATTCGCGCTACAACGCTGCTCTCTTTTGCCGTACAGCTGCTTCAGGTTTTGTCGGTGCTGCTGATTATTGGAGCCATTGGCATTACCAGCTTCTATCTCGAGCTGGTGCTGGTATTCCTTATCTCCTCGGCGGTTGCGGTGCTGCCCTTTACCATTGGAGGGGTTGGCGCGCGCGAGGTGGTTTTCCTCTACGGAAGCACCATCTTAGGGCTCGACTCTTCGCTTTCGGTGGCCATCAGCTTTATCTTCTTTACGATTACGGCGGTGGTGTCGTTGGGCGGAGTTTACTATAGCATTGCTAAAATATCCATTAAATAGCGTATCCCATTATGGTAGAAAAACTGTTGAAAAGAAAAGGTTGGCTGCTGCTGCTGCTTGTTTTTTTGGTGGCTTTCATTGCCTACTCCAGCGGAATAGGGCGCAGCAGCATCTACATACTGGATGAGAGCAAGAATGCCCAATGTGCATGGGAGATGATGCACTCTTCCGATCATATTGTGCCCACCTTTAACGGCAAGCTGCGTACCGACAAGCCATCGTTGCACTACTACGCCATGATGCTGGGCTATTCGGTTTGGGGGAAGACGCCCTTTGCTGCACGTGTGGTATCTTCGTTGGTAGGAGCCCTTTTAATGGTGGTATTTGCCGCCTTTGTGACCCGATATGCCTCCCGCAGGGTTGCCTTTTGGAGCGTTGTGGTGCTCCTTTCATCCATAATGTGGGTTACCGAGTTTCATCTTTCGGTGCCAGATCCCTATCTTATTGCATTGGTGGCACTTGGGCTGATGGCCTTTTACCACTTTATAGAGAGCCGGCAGCTTTGGAGCGTGCTGCTGATGTACCTTTTCTTTTCGCTGGGATTTTTGGCTAAAGGACCTATTGCCGTGGGGCTACCGGGGCTAATAGTACTCCTGCATCTGCTTGGCATACGCCAGCTGAGCTGGAAAACCATCTGGCAAATGCAGCCCGTGGTGGGACTAGCCATATTTGCCGTTGTGGCATTGCCTTGGTACTATATGGTTCATGTGGAGACCGCTGGCGAATGGACGCGCGGCTTTTTTCTCGACCACAATATCAACCGATTTGCCGACACCAAGGAGGGGCATGGCGGTATTTTCCTTATAACCATCCTATACTTTCTGTTTGGCTTACTTCCTTTTGCCGTGCTGGTGGTGGGGGCCACAAAAAATGCTTGGCGCGATAGGGGCAACCGCCTCACCAGATTTGCCTCTGTGGTGGTTCTTACCTTTTTACTTTTCTTCTCCATTAGCAGCACCAAACTTCCCAACTACGCCATGCCGTGCTTCCCCTTTGCTGCCATACTTTTGGCGCTGTACCTCGATAAGCTGCAGCGGGGTGTGCTACCTATCACCAAAAATGTGCGGGTTGGGCTATGGATTCTTTTTGCTTTCTCGCTGCTAGTTCCCCTTGCGCTAACATTCGGAACGGTAGCCGAACCGCTTTGGGCCAACCAGCATAGCTGGGGCTTATGGTTGCTCTTTTTTCCGGTAGGCGTATGGTTCGCCATTAGGCTAGTAAGCAGGGGAGAGGTGGAGCGCGGCTTTATGCTTGTCTTTGCCACCTTCTTTATGGTTACCGCCATCATTCATCTGGTGCTTATCCCTAAGGGCGATAAGCTTAATCCCGTGCAGGCTACCCTTCCTATGCTGCAAAAGGCCAAAGAGGTGCGCTACTTCAAAACTATCAACCCATCATACGTTACCAACTTTGGGTTGATTAAGGAAATGGACGATACGGTAGGCGTTGCCAGCTACCTAAGCGCTCCTGGCAACCTACTTATAACCTCCCGCAAGGTGGTAAGGCGCGATTCGACCTACTGGCAGCAATTCCAAATGGTCTACTCGGCAAAAGATATATTCGACAATAACCACACCGTAATATTTGAAGGAAAAGGGGCTCGCTAGCCCTTTCTGTAGCATGTATATATATGTTTAGAGCCAAGGATTTCCTTGGCTCTAAATTTTTTGATTTTAAAATCCCATCTTTCACGTTGAGATTAACTAGGCTGTGATCATTTAAGGTTCTCGTTCATTCTAATCCTGAAAGTAAATGCGATAGCATCTCTTTTTAACCTTTTCCCAAAACTATAGCGGTAACTTTTTGTGCATATATTTTCCTTAAAAATAGGCTTATAGGTGCTACCTGCCAAATGCAATTACCTACAAATGTGATTATACGGCTCGGTAGGTAGCTTATGATGTGTAAAAACGCGATTATTCTGCGTATATTTTTTGGTGGTAGGCCGATTATTCTCCCTCTTTTTGCTACTTTACAGGTGATATTGGCGCTAAGGAAGATGCGGTAGCGCTACTACGGCGCTACTTTTTGGTTGCTTTTTTGTATTGCCGCTATTTCTATATTTGCAGGATGATGGCGATAGAGGTTTGTGCCACCTAGGTAGCAGGTATTCGGAAGGGGCACAATTCGGAGAAGAATGTAACCCCAATAGGTGCAAATCTGCGTGCTAAGGATGGTAGCTAGCCGCACTAAACGGCGCTAGTGCAGGTCAGGTTCCAAACCTTACCAGTGTGGCAGATCATCAATTTACCTCTGCAGCCCAATGTCGAGCTTACGATTAATAAAAAAATATATCCGTATGAAAAGAGCCTTTTTACTTTTAGTAATGGCGCTAGCCAGCCTTCAAATTTATGCCCAGCGAATAGAGTTTGATATTTTTGGTAACCTAGAATACCGATCGAAAAACCAGAGCTACCGCGCCTACCTGAAGGAAGATATCTTTAAAAACCTGATATTTACAGATAGCGAGAATAATGAGCTAACCTATAAGAAGGAGTATATTGATATGGCCTACCCTAATCTGTTAGGATCTAAGGGGGAGAAGGTTGACTTCTTTAAATTTCTGCTCGAAAGATGCCGCCACGAAAGTGCCTACAAGGTAACCTACTCGGTAGATATAATGGGTAAAACTATTATAGAGGATAGCAAAAACGGAAAGGTTGAAATGGAGAATGATATTTTTGGAAATCCCTCCTATAAGGAGACCAAAAATGGGAGAACGCTATCTATACGGAAGAATTTGATGGGAGAGTGGGAGTACCGATCTGGTATGCAGTCGGCAACCTTGAAAATGGATATCTTTAAGAAGTGGATCTACTCCGATAGCAGTAAAAATAAGTTTGAGTTTGGCGATAAAACGTGGGATAAGCTCCTGCAGCAATGTGGTAACGAGGAGGGCGTCTTTATGTTCTTGCTTGATACCTTTATGTTCGACAGCTACTAGGCGTAAAGCCTGTGTGGACAAATATTTTTTGTATTCTTCTCATCCCTGATATTTGCATAGCACATTTGTCAGGGATCTTTTTTTTGTCTTACCGATAGCTTTTTATCTACTTGTGTTACAGCAATTGGAAATAGTGCTGTAAAGGTTTAGTTGTAGACAATTCGGAGTAGCGCGAAAGGGTAACGGACATTTTATTAAATCTTCTTGCATCCGCTTTTGGCGGTTACCTACTTTTTTAAAGCAAAGAATACTTAGCTTTTTGTGTTCGAGTTTGTTTAAGAGATGCCGATAATAGGGTTTAGGCTAATATTTGATAATCGTAAACGAATTTTTATGGCAAGCAACGAGCAGAAGCTTTACAGGCAGGCATGGTACCTAAGCCTTTTTACCATATTCTACAATCTGGTAGAGGGGATTGTGTCTATAACGTTTGGGTATGCTGATGAAACGCTTGCTTTGCTGGGATTTGGATTTGATAGCTTTGTTGAGATAATCTCGGGTATTGGTATAGCAGTTATGGTAACTCGTATTAGCCGCAATCCTGCTAGCGAAAAGTCTCAATTCGAGAAAACAGCCTTAATAGTTACGGGTGTTTCTTTTTACCTCCTTTCTGCAGGTCTGCTTGTTGGTATTGTTGGTAGCGTAATGAAAAACCATAGGCCGGAAACGACGCTAGCTGGTGCCATAATATCTTTGATCTCTATCGTTGTAATGGTTTGGCTTACAATTGCGAAAAAATGGATAGGAAGAAAGCTTGGTTCTGAACCGATTATTGCAGATGGTAACTGCACTAAATTATGCGTTTACATGTCCATTGTCCTGTTTGCTGCTAGCATAATTTATGAACTTACAGGTTTTGCCTATGCAGATGTACTAGGTACGGCAGGATTGGTATACTTTTCCATTACAGAGGGGCGCGAATCTTTCGAAAAGGCAAAGGGTAAGGAGTGTGGATGCGAAGGCCGCTGCAAGCCGTAGCCAGCGCCTTTACTTTTCGTAGTGTTCAAAATCGCTAGCCTTTGCATGGTAGGTATGGCCTGCATTTGTGCTTCATGGAGTTTAGGAGGTAGGCCAAAGCCTGTTGCTTTTGATGGCGTAGCTTCTTCACTTCGAGCTGCTTTTTTTGTGCTGGAAGTTTAATTTTGAGGATAACCTTATGCAAGCTGACGTTGAAGGTCGCCATTTATTTGAGGTTGTATTGGAGTTAGGACATATAAAAAGGGAACCGAAGAGGTTCCCTTCTTTTTTTATGATTTTGTTTTTGGTTCTTGTTTGCCTATTTGGAGGCTTGCTTATCCTCCCTCTTTTTCTTGAGGGCGGTTTGTCGCACGGCTTCGCTCTGCTCAAACTTGCTGTTTAGGATTGCAAGCTTGTTGCTAAGCTCCTTCCACTTGGGGTTGTCCTGCTCGGCAGCCATTATGTCTACAAACTTCAGCAGCTCCTGTAAGCTTTCTTCGAGCTTCTTTCGGAGGTTCGATGAGGCTTCTACATTATCGCTGTTGGAGTCTTGGTCTACGCTTTGCAGGTATACCGATTCGTATTCGCCTTCGTCCTTAAGCAGCTGCGCTACCTTTGTCTCCAGCTTTAAGGTGGCAATGGCCGCCTTACATTCTGGCTCGTCCAGTAGGGCAATAAAGCGTACAAGTAGGCTGGTAGATCCGCTAATGGTCTTCCTGCTAAACTCGTCGGAGTACTGTAATAGGAGCCTGTTTAGTAATGTTGCCGCCTGCTTCTCTGCGGCAATATCGGAGTAAAGAAAGCTTTTTACCGCTAGGCTCAGGGCCTTGAACGAAAGCTTTCGCTTGCGTATTTTTTCCTGCAACTTTTCGGTGTACGGGTTTTTTCGATCCTGCTTGTAGCCTAACAAAATGTCGTCGTACACTCCCTTAAACTTTACATAGGTCTTGCTCGTTAGCAGCTCAGGTATGTTAACCGCAGAGATAACGAGTAGCATCTCTTTTATGTAACCCAGCAGGTTATCTAGGACGCACCTGCCTAAGAATGTAAAAAATTTGCTCATAATAGAACTTTTTAGTTTATATGAACTATGAACCAAAAACAAAAAACATCAATGTGGGTAGGGGTGGCAAGCTTTTGCAGCGGCGGCAGGCTTGTGGTACGGTAGGCGGCTTGCTGGTAGTGGCGCTGGTGGCGTGCCGGCGGGTAGCTGTACCGCTTGCGTTGGGTAGCTCTTTGGTGCGCTCTGCAAAAGGGAAGCGTTAGCCCCTAAAAAAGCCTGCTGTAAACGATGTGCAGGATGCTGTTGCCTTGCCTTTGCCGCTGCTACCCGGTTGGGAGCAGCCTTTACAGGCAAAAATGGTTGCTGTATATTTACAGAATGTACTTTCCGTTGCAAAAGGTGCCGTTGTATAGTTACAAAACCATCTTTTAGCTCCGAAATGGCCTTTTGTAATTTTACAGGGTGAATTTTTGCTGCTCCAACGCTACTTTGTAAAGCTACATTGGGGCTTTTGGGTTGTGCAGATGGCGTTGTAATGTTTCAAAGGGGCTGTCGGATACCAAAAGGGCCTTTTGTAATTGTTCGTGGAGCCATTTGGAACCCAGAAGTACCCGTTGTACTTTTTTGAAAGCGGCTAGCAGCCGTAAAGCTGCCCTTCCAACATGTCTGCAGGCCTCCGCTACTAGCGGAAGCTGCTGCTGCACCTGTTGGTGGAGTGCCTACCATCCGTTTTTATCCTGCTGCATCATGTCAAAGAGGCCTTGGTGATGTCGAATCGCCAGCTGCGCTTTTGCGGATGGTAGCTGCCGCTGGTGGGCGGCCCATCGCGTAAAGGTTGCTGGCCCTTACGGCTTCGATATTCCTAAAAATGCTACACTGCTGATGCGGTTTTAACCCGATTATACCGTCCCGACTGGGACTCCGCCTTGGTGGTGCTCCTTTTGCGTGGTTGCGGCTAGGAGCGCTACTACATCCGCCTCGACTTTCTTTAATATAACAGCTAAGTAACCGTATACCATAAATGTGAACCCAAATTACATCGCAATTTTTTTTAGTTCAATGGGTGAGTAATGGAATGTATGCGTCGAGTAAGTTTTTTTTAATAAAATAAAGCAAGACGTATTGTTAATTATTTAAAAGTTGAATGTATTTTTCAAAGTAGTGTTTGTTTTGTTTGTGTTTTTAATTTGTTGTTTAATAGTTTATTGTATTTTATTGCTAGCTAAAAGTCGAGAAGTTAGATTTTTTTTAATGTTTATTGTTTAACTTAGATGTATTAATATAAAAGGTTTTTTATGAATTGTTTGTTAGTAGAATTTATCGAACATTACAAGAGTTCTAACGATGTAAGTTTTGAAGGTTTGAACGGACTACGAAATCGGTTAAATCCAAGTGAATTAGAAAAATGCAACCTACCTAAAAGGTTCCAAAACCTTTCATATATGTTGGGTAGATGGATAAGTCGTTTAAGAGAAAAACCAATTATGATAGATCATTCTTTTTCTGATATTAGAAATAGTTTGTATGATTCTCTTATTGATTATGAATATAGATACCATAAATCTATTGATGGACATACTGTTAAGGAACACGAAAGGCCGATTCGAGTTAAGTTAATTGAAGATTTAATAAAGATACAAACATTGGCAAATGATAACAGGTTGGATATAGAAGCCGTTGAATGTGTTTTGATTGAAATGAATGAACGTTTAAGGTAGGGCTACTACTGCTTTCTATTTTGTTGTGTAATAATGATTACTTTCTTTAAAAAAGGAACGGTTTCTATTAGGTAACGCTGCGTTTTGTCCTGATCTTCAATTTTCTTAGGTTACTGTAGACTGCCCTTCCTTAAAATAGGAAGAAGAGTTAATGAAATAGCAAAAGGGAGAGAAGGTAACAGAGATGCGTAGCGCTCTTGGAAAAGCGGATTTAGCAGGTTTTGCAGCCTGTTGTTAAGGTAGCCAGAAGCAGCGAGCCGTAAAGCGGAGGGAAGGCCTATTCGAAGTATCCGAGAGGTTGTAAGCGAGCAAGTAACGTGGTAGCTATTGGCGCAGAGGCTAGGTTCTTACGCGAATAGCAGCACAAGTAACAAACTATAATTAACCTATTTAACATGGAAGAGACCTTGGAGTTGAACATCATGCAGTTTCAGACCGCCTACAACTGGGTGAACACGGAGCCGGTGCCCGATATGGCGGAAAATGAGCTGGCAGTCAGTAGCGGTTTCGATTACGAAACCTTGTCTAACGGGAAAAAACGTTTTTACATAGATATTGGCATTAAAACCGCTGCGCTGTCGGTTGACTATCGATCGGGGTTTGAGTTCGATGGCGAGGGGTTATCGTGGTCGATGATGTTAAGTCCCGGATTTGTGAAGCTATTGGTGGGTCTGGCCACTAAAAACAGCCATAAGGCCTTTTTGGAGAGTGCCAGTAAGTGTAACATCGCGTATCCGCATAATTTTGAGATTGACGAGGAGAATGTTGACAGAATTACCAACCTTATTGTCGATCAGTATGTAAACTACCGCAAAGAAAACGATAAGCTAAACGCGAAAGCAATGAGCGACTACTTTCTCGAATGGGAATCGGGAACTGAAGTAGCGCTTGTATTCGACTGCATGTACATAATTTTGGATGCGGTTCTTTTTGTAGAGCCTGCATTCAGCAGGGATCACAATATCGATGTGATTACCGACTACATATTTATTTCGCGCTACAACACCATAAAGCATCGCTGCATGACCGAGAAGGCGGAGGTGGTGGAGCTTACCGTGTTTGACAGCATACTCTTCCTCGAATGTCTTAACTGTTCGCTGCAGCTGCTCGTTGGCCGACGATCCGACATGTTCGAAGCACTCTTGGAGCGTAAAGGCTTCGAAAAGGAAGATATCAGGCGGTTTATAACGCTGGGTACCGAAGTATTTGCCGAATGCAACGATATGCTTGCCCGCGCGGGAGCCCGCCTAATACCTTTAGAGAACCAACCTCTTTGGGACGACATAATTTGGTAGCCTTAGGTGGTGCATTACCACGATGTAACGCTTTATTGGGTTATGGGCACCGCCTGCTGGCAGCAACGTAAAGCCGCTACCAACAAATGAGTAGGGTGTCCGTAAGCCAAGTAGGGGATGGAGGATTAAAAGATAATGCGAGTAGCCGCTTATTGCTGCAGGTTGCCGCTGATGGGCAAGGGCTTCTTTCTACGAGGCCTGCTTAATTCTTTTAAGCTGATATTCTAGTTATAGGGTTGGTGGTACACCGCATTTGCATCGGATTACAGCAAGTATGGGGGATGGTAAGGATCTACTTTAGGGAATCCTCATCCCTGCTACTTCTTTTGCTTGTATGCGCCGCTTTGGCGTTATGGCATACCTCATTACCGTACATTCGTACCATTGGCGTGCTTTTCGCTACTCCACTACCTGCAGGAAGCTATCAAGGATAGGGTTGGGGTTTTTGCTGCTCCACACAATATTTAGGGTGGTACGCTGTGGAATTGCTTTTAGCTCCACAAACTTAATCTTCATGCTGTAGCCAAGGGTAAGCGAGGTGGGCACAATGGAGATGCCAAATCCGTTCTCCACAAGCCGAAAGATGGAGCTGGCGTTTACCGTATAGTGCGAGACAAGGGGGGTAAACCCGCTGCTGTCGAACAGCTGCATCACGTTAACGTAGTACGATTCGCTGAACGAGGAGTCAAAGAGGATGAAAGATTCGTCCTTTAGCTGGGCAAGGCTAGTAAAGTTCGATTCGCTTACGGGATGATCTTGTGGGAGAACCAGCGAGAAGGTGTCTTCGAACACCGAGCGAATGTTGAGGCCACGTGGTACCCGCTCCATTCTAACAAAGCCAACATCAATATCCTGATTTAGGAGCGCCTGTAGCTGCTCCTCATTGTTCATTTCATTTAGGCTAAAGATAATATTGGGATGTCGGGTTTTGAACTTTAGCAGCAGTTCGGGAATAACCTTTTGCATGGCGGAGCCGATATATCCCAGCTTCAAATTGCCGTCGATGCCATCGTTGAGGAGCTTGGCGTGGGCAAAAATATCGTCGAGCTGCTTGAAGGTTTTAGCGAGCTCGTCGCGAAGGTATGCGCCGGCTTGTGTAAGCTCCACCTTTCGGTTGTGCCTTACAAAAAGTACCGTACCAAGGTCGTCTTCCAGCTGCTTTATCTGGCGGCTTAACCCGGGCTGCGATATGTATAGCCGCTCGGCAGCCTTCCGAAAGTGTAGGTCCTGCGCTAAAGCAAGGAAATACTTGAGATGTCGGAGCTCTATTTGATTACTGGTGGTTATCATTAGCTGATGAAAGTAGTCTTATTTGGTATCAAAAATAGCTGTATTTTTGTATAAAAGGACGAAAAGAGGCGGCTATTTGCCAACGGCTACCAAGATATTTTAGCCTGCAGCAAGGCGCTTTAAAAGAAGCACCTAAAGTACGAGGTTGGGCGTTTGTCCCTGCGATAGGCTCCTCGTTGCTGGCCGACCAAGCGGTAGGGGATGTACATCCACCTAGGGCAATGGTACAATGGGAGATGGGCTAGCGTTAAGCGGCTTCCTAAAGCAGCGGTTAGGCCATTGCCTAAGGTTATGGTAGAGAGCTACCCGTAGGCCGCATCCTTTTTATTGTTGATGATAATAGCTAACTAGTTAATATAGGATTATGACATTTCAAGAACAGATATTGCAGGGTATTCCTGCTACGCTTCCTGCTAAAAGGGAGCTGCCTAAGGATGCCAACAGGGCTCCTAAGCGAAAGGATATTCTATCACCCGAAGAGAAGCAGCTTGCCGTTCGTAATGCGCTTCGCTACTTTCCTAGCGAGTGGCATAAGGAGCTGGCCGTGGAGTTTGCTCAGGAACTTCAGGATTATGGACGCATATACATGTACCGCTTCAAACCCGAGTACAAGATGTACGCTCGTCCAATAGAGGAGTATCCTGCCAAGTCGAGACAAGCAGCAGCGATAATGCTGATGATACAAAACAACCTCGATCCTGCCGTGGCTCAACACCCCGAAGAGCTTATCACCTATGGTGGTAACGGGGCCGTTTTTCAAAACTGGGCGCAATATCTGCTAACTATGCAGTATTTAGCAACCATGACCGATGAGCAAACGCTAAATATGTACTCTGGACACCCAATGGGACTATTCCCATCGTCGAAAGAGGCACCTAGAGTTATTGTTACCAACGGTATGGTTATTCCTAACTACTCGAAACCCGACCACTGGGAGAAATTTAATGCACTTGGCGTATCGCAGTATGGTCAAATGACAGCTGGGTCGTACATGTATATCGGTCCACAAGGCATTGTGCACGGTACAACCATTACCGTGATGAACGCTTTCCGTAAGATGCTTAAAAAGGGCGAAAGCTCTACCGGTAAGGTATTCCTAACGGCAGGTTTAGGCGGAATGAGCGGCGCTCAACCTAAGGCAGGTAACATTGCCGGATGTATTACCGTTTGCGCAGAGGTTAACCCCAAAGCGGCAACCAAACGTTACGAGCAGGGTTGGGTAGATGTGCTTATCGACTCGATGGACGAGCTGGTGGCACGCGTAAAGCAGGCTAAGGCAAACGACGAGGTGGTGTCTATTGCGTACATAGGTAACGTGGTGGATGTATGGGAGCGCTTCGATAAGGAGGATCTATTTATACATATTGGTTCTGATCAAACCTCACTTCATATTCCGTGGACTGGCGGATACTATCCTGTAGGAATTTCTTACGAAGAGTCGAATAGGTTAATCCGTGAGGAGCCCGAGCTCTTTAGAGAGAAAGTTCAGGAGTCGTTGCGTCGTCATGCAGCTGCAATAAATCGCCACACAGCAAAGGGAACCTACTTCTTTGATTACGGAAATGCATTCCTGTTGGAGGCTTCGCGTGCTGGAGCCGATATTATGGCTGCTAATGGTATCGATTTTAGGTATCCATCCTACGTTCAGGATATTTTGGGACCAATGTGCTTTGACTATGGTTTCGGTCCGTTCCGTTGGGTTTGTGCTTCGGGCAAGCCAGAGGATCTTGATCAAACCGACGAGATTGCCATGAACGTGCTACAGGGCATTATGGAAAACTCTCCAGAGGAAATTCAGCTGCAGATGCAGGACAACATCACCTGGATTAAGAATGCCAAGAAGAATAAGATGGTGGTAGGATCGCAAGCTCGTATTCTTTACGCCGATGCCGAAGGCCGCTCGAAAATTGCAGAGGCTTTCAACAACGCCATTGCTCAAGGTAAGATTGGTACCGTAGTTTTGGGTAGAGACCATCACGATGTAAGCGGCACCGACTCGCCTTACCGCGAAACATCCAACATATACGACGGTAGCAAGTTTACGGCCGATATGGCCATTCAAAACGTAATTGGCGATAGCTTTAGAGGCGCCACCTGGGTATCCATCCACAACGGAGGTGGTGTAGGCTGGGGCGAGGTAATTAACGGTGGCTTTGGTATGGTGCTAGATGGCACACCCGAAGCTGATGCCCGCCTAAAGCGAATGCTATTTTACGATGTAAACAACGGTATTGCCCGTCGTAGCTGGGCTCGTAACAAGGAGGCGCTATTTGCCATCAAGCGCGAGATGGAGCGCACCCCCGAGCTAAAGGTTACCATCCCTAATATTGTTGAAGATGACGTGCTAAAGAACCTATTCTAGGGGTAGCATTGGCATAAAAATATTCGGTTTTATTGCTTTAAATGGATATGGGGAGAGGGTTTTGCCCTTTTCCATATCCATTTTTTTAGAATGCTTGCTCTTTTAACTCCAATTGTACAAGTCCGTTTACCATAAAACAAAGCAGCAGTGAGTAACGCCATTAATGCAGATTATAAGCTTGCCGAAAAGAGCAGCTGGGAGGGAAGAAAATCTAACCCCGACAAAGGTAACCAGTACTGGCATCAGCAGATAGAGCTGCTGGATATCAATAACCTCTCAAAACAGTATCCCGGTTCGCCCGCTATTGATGTTGCCATTATAGGTTACGTATGCGACGAAGGCGTAAGGCGCAATAGGGGGCGAATAGGAGCCCATGAGGGGCCCAAAGCTATTCGTGAGAGGCTGGCAAAGCAGCCCATACATTTCGAATCGAAACGTGTAGTTGATGTGGGGGATGTTATTTGTATCGACGACGATATGGAGGCATGCCAGCAGATGTTTGCCCTTGCCATTACCGATCTGTTGAGGCATAAAATATTTCCAATCGCTTTTGGTGGCGGTCATGATATGGCATACGGCCACTTTATGGGAATCTGGGAGGCCATTAAGGCAACACCCAAGCGTCGTGTAGCTATCATAAACTTTGATGCGCACTTCGACCTTCGTCCTGTAGAGGGACGCGGAAACTCTGGCACCCCATTTAACCAAATACTAACAGAATTTGAGCAGCTAGGGCAGCCGGTAGACTACTTTGCAATCGGAATTCAGCAGCAATCCAACACCAAGGAGCTTTTTGAAATTGCCCGGGAGAAGAATGTTGGCTACGCCATAAACTACGACTGCGAATCTTCGAGCGTAGAGCTGGCTGCTTTGAAAAAAAGGCTCGAACCAATAGTAGAGCGCAACGATTATATTTACATCTCCATCGACCTTGATGGCTTTTCGTCGGCCTACGCGCCCGGTGTAAGCGCCCCTTCGCCACTTGGCTTTACGCCCTACTTTGTGTTTAAGCTCCTAAGCTATCTGCTGGATACGAAAAAGGTGGTAGCGTTAGACCTTGCCGAGCTAAACCCTTCGATAGATAGGGACAGGCATACCGCAACGTTGGCCGCCAAGATTGTAGACTTTACCGTAATGAACTACAAGCCTATTTGGTAGGGTAAGCTGCTGCACCGCGAGCATACGCCTGCATTTGGGTCTGTTGTAGCTTCTACTCTACGTTTATCTTTTAAGCTGTAGCCATGCAATATGGGCAAGTGGCTACTCGGTATTGCTTTAGTAGGCTACAACGTTTACTTCTATTAACTTTGTAGGGAGGAAGTCTTGGCATTTTTTATTTGTCGAGATTTACCTTTAGTACTTTGGTTTTTACTAAATTGTCGCTTGATACAACAGGAACTAAACAGTATGAAAGTAGTTGCAGTTAACGGAAGTCCCCGCAAAGAGGGCAATACCTACCATGCTTTAATGCAGGTTGGGAACACGCTAAAGGAAAATGGTATCGACTTTGAGATTCTCCATGTTGGCAATAAGGCGGTACGCGGATGTATTGCCTGTGGCCAATGCGCAAAAAATAGGGACGAGAAGTGTACCATTACCACCGACCCGGTAAATGAGTGGATACAGGTGCTAAAGGAGGCCGACGGCATTATTATTTCTTCGCCCGTTTACTTTTCGGGTGTTGCAGGCACAATGAAAAGCTTTCTGGATAGGGCCTTTTACGTGTCGGGTGCCAATGGTGGCCTATTCCGCCAGAAGGTGGGCGCTGCAGTTGTGGCCGTTCGCCGTTCGGGAGGCTCGGCTACCCTCGACAGCCTGAACCATTACCTTACCTACTCGGAGATGATGATTGCAACGGCCAACTACTGGAACATAACCCACGGAAGAACACCTGCAGAGGTGCTTCAGGATGGCGAGGCGATGCAGACGATGGAAGTTTTGGGGCGTAATATGGCCTGGCAGCTCAAGATGCGCGAGCAAACAAAGGATTCTATTCCTGCACCAGCCCCAACTGCCAAGGTAATGACCAACTTTATACGATAGGTATAGCACCTTAAATAGATGAAAAGGTAGCGGAAGAACTCCGCTACCTTTTTTTGTAGGGTATTGTTGGGGTGTGTGGGGACTACTCTTCGGGCGCAAGCTTATCAAGCTTAAGTTCGTGCTTAAGGGCGCGCCTTATACTTTTAAATTTAGGATGTAGCGATTGGGGGCGTAGGGAGCTCTCTCGAAGGAGAAAGGCTAACAGGCAAAAAATGCCTAGCAGACCAAGCCATCCATATATTTCTTTCATACTTAAGAGCATTGCATGCTGCTGTAAGCCACCGTAAATATTTCCGGCAGGGATATGGCTTACCGCTGTATTAACCCTATCAAGATTAGGGCTTAGCAGCACTATATTTTTGGCTGTTACATGCTTAAATGCATAGGTTAATATGGCGGTGCCAAGCATCGACCCCAAGCAGGCGCTCATGAACGATTGTACCGTTAATGACTGGGCAAAATGGTGAAAGGGGACAACCGAAAGAGCGGTAATTAGGGTTATGGTAATGATTATGGAACCCACCCCGCGTAGCAGTAGGGGCAGAAATAGCATCTCTTTTGGGAGGTTATAGTCGATGGTGAAGTACATTACCATTAAGTATCCGACCAAAAAGGAAAAGCCAATTGTAGTCATCGTCTTGTATCTCCATTTCAGCTTGGCAAAGGTTGCATAGGTAAAAACTGCGCCGCATATAATGCCCAATAGTACTATCCAGTTTAAAGATATAAGATTCAGCTCGTCATATCTCAGAATGGAGGAGGTGTAGATATGTTCCAAGGTGTGGGATGGACCAAGAAGGATGTTGGTTACAGCAAGCAGCAGGAATGTTAGCCACACGTTACGGTACCTCCAAGTTTGGTTGGAGATAAATGGATGCCGAATAAATGAGGCTCTCCATACGTTTAGCACTAAAGCCGCTGCACCGGCCAAGGTGCCCATCCATATATACCTCGAATCGTACCAATTGTAGTAGTCGCCATAGTTAAGAACGAATATCGAGCAGAGTAAGGTGGTGGCCCATAATGCAGCCCCCATCCAGTCGATGCCAAAAAGGGGAAGTGGCTTCATAAACCGGTGGTGGCGGAACGTAACCTGTGTTACTAACGTCAGCACGAGCAGGCATCCGATGATTAACCAGTGCATGTACTCCCACTGCGATAGAAAGGCTACGTAGATGGTGGTTAAGCCCGAAAGCTGGAGAAAGCATTGTACGCATAGCTGGATATAGCAAAACCACACGGCCATATTGCGCGTTGGAGTTACCCAAAGCTGGATGGTGCTGTTGCAGGCGAATGTTCCCCACATCCTAAAAAATCCTGCAACGAAGCTCGCTGCCACCAAAATGGGTACGCTGCTGGTATGCGCGCAGATTAAGTTGCAGGCAACCAGCCCAAGTGCCGTTGCAGTAAGCGATGTTTTGGTCGAAAAGCGAAATTTTAACCGAAACATGATGGTAAAGGTTAGCCCCAACCCAACAAGGGAGGCGAACCCGGCCATCAAAATATCCTCCTGCATTAGCGCCAACGAGCCAGACATGTCGGCAACGGCTGCCATATATACCCCGCCAGAGAGCTGGTAAATGATGAAGAAGACAAAAAGGATCCAGGGCTTCACCTTTTCGGGAATAAAGCTTTTTATCTCGGGGATGGAGAACGGTGCGTTGTGGTGCATATTGTTAGTACTTTACCTCGCATTCTGCGTTCATCCCAGAACGTAATAAATTCATGTTGCTGATGCTGTTTGATTTGGAAAGGTTTATTCGAACAGGTATTCGTTGCTCTACCTTTACAAAATTCCCGGAGGAATTGTCTTGAGGGAAAAGGGAGAAGCTAGCACCTGTTGCGCGAGATATCGATCCGACTTCCCCTTTAAAAACAACGTTGGGTATAGCATCCACCTTGATATCTACCGAAAGCCCTTCGCGAATATTGGGCATTTGGGTTTCCTTGTAGTTGGCCACAATCCATTTATCGGTTTCATTAACTAAATCGAGCAACGCCTGTCCTGGCTGAATAAGCTGCCCCTCTTCGATGTTTTTACGGCCTGTAGTTCCATCGCATGGGGCAACGATAATGGTGTAGGAGAGATTCAGTCGGGCGAGCTCGAGCGCCGCTTTGGCAACCTTTATTCCTGCGTCGTTTTGGTTGAGGCGTAAGGTTTGCTCCTCCTTAACGAGGGAGGTGGTGTTGCGTTGGCGTTGTAGCTGCTCGTAGCGCGCCTTGGAAGCTTTGTAGTTGGCCAATATGGCGTCAAACTGCTGTTGGGTTACCGACTTCTGGGCCAATAATATTTTATGGCGATTATACTCCTTTTCGGCATTTTCTAGTCGGATGCGGCTTTCTTCCACTCCAGCTTCTGTTACGCCAATGTTGCTTTGTGTGGTAAGAACGCTGGTTCCCATTGCTCTTTTGCCAATCACCGCATTTCGGTAGTCTGCTTCGGCTTGCGCTAGGCGGTACTGGTATTCGGCATCGTCAATTACTACCAGCGTATCTCCTTTGTGTACTCGCTGGTATTCTTTAAAGTAAACCTTTTTGACAAATCCTTGTACACGTGAGCTTATCGGTACAATTTGCTGTTTGACTTGCGCATTGTCTGTAAATTCTACGTTGCCAAGATGTACAAATCTGGAACAAACCCATGCAATGCCGCATGTAAGTAGTATGCCGACAACAATATTATAGGCTAGCTTCATCTTCTTCTTTACCATGGTATGTTTTTTTTTAAATTGAACCTTTTGCTATTTATCTCCCTTGCTTCCAATCTCGCGCTGTAGCCAGTAGTAGCAATAAATTACATCGAGCTTGGCATTTACTACCTGTAGCTCGGCATTGAGTTTCGTATTGCTTGCATCGAGCATTTCGGTAATAAGAACCAGCTCGCTTAGATAGCGGTTATTTACTATTCGGTAGTTTTCGTTGGCTAGCTGGCTGCTGGTTTTATAGGTTGCGAGCTTTTCGAACGACTCTTTGAACTTGGTATATGCTCGGTAGATTGATACTTGCGCTTGTTCCTGTGCGATGGATTCGGCAGCGGCGGCTAGGTGCTGCTTGCTGGTTGCCAGCTGTACTTTCCGGTTGGCTTTGTAGAGCGATGCAAGGTTGTATCTTATTCCTATGCCAACGTACCAGTAGTTAAAGTTGCGGTTTATTGTGGGCACTTCGATAAGTATGGGCCCATTAAAGCTGTTAGCTGCAGCTAATGCAACTTTGGGGTAGTAATCCGACTTGGCAATTTGCAGCTCTTTTGTAGCAATGTCTTTATTAATGGCTGCAGCTTTTAGCTCGGGTAAGTTGGCCGCGGCTTGTTGTAGTAGGTTATCTTTTATTACTGTGCTTAAATCCATTTCGAGAATCGAAGAGTCGGGCTCGATTTGGATGTTATCTGGTAATCCAAGGGTGGCTACTAGCTGGTTATTTATGATTTTACGGTTGTTTTCTATTTCTAGCAGAGACAGCTTTAGGTTCTGCATCTGTAGCTCGTGGCGGGTTATGTCGTTGCCTAAAACCATGCCTTGAGCCTCTTTAGATTTTACCTGTTGTAGTAGGTGCTCTGTTTGCTCTACGTTCTTTATAAAGACTTTACGTTGATTTTTTAACTTGTATAGGTCTAAATAGTATCCTGTAACCAGAAAGCAGATGTCTAGCTCATTACGGTCGTAGTTAAGCTTGGCAACTTTTTCTTCGAGCTTTGCTTTTTCTATGCTCGAAGAAATCGCTTTGCCTGTAAAGATTACCTGAGAAGCCTCCATCCCAAAGCTATTTCCGAAATGAGGCATAGAAATGGCTTGCGGGTTGGTAAAGTTTCGATTCATCAGCGTTCCATTTCCAATATACGAAGCCGAAAGAGAGGCTTCTAAAGAGGGAGATAGTGCCGTACGTACCACTTTTGTGGCTGTTTGTGCTGTTTCTACTTCTGCCTGCGAAAGTTTTAGCAGTTTGCTATTCGCAATGGCCAACTTATAAGCCTCTGCAAGGGTTAGCGTTCTTTCTGTTTGAGAAAAACTGCAAGGAGAAATGAAAAGTAAGGAGCAAATAGCTGTAATAGAAAAACTTGTTTTCCGTAAATTCATTACAATTCTGTTTAATTTGTCGGGGAGCAAAGATCTTGGTTATTGATGCAATAACGCCTATCCCGATTTCTATTAAAATTGTCTTTATTTCCATAGTTTTCGTGTAAAACGAAAGTAATGGGCTATTTTTGCATACAAATTGAGAATAGACTACGTATGCAGCAGCGAACTCCAGATATCTTTATTGCCGAGTCGATGAGTATCGACGATGTGTTTGATATTTCACTTGCACATCCTAGCTTACCCATTGCTTTTTCACCTAGTAAAATGGGCGGATGCTTGGTAGGTCTTTGTTTGGAAGGGAGTGCAGATATAGAGATAGACATGCTCTCGTATCGCATTGCTCCTAACGATATTATTGTTGTGTTTCCGGGACAGATATTGTCATGTAACGAAAAATCTGACGACTTTTCGTTGGCCTACTTCTCGTTCTCGAACCTGCTTGTTGACGAAATACTATACCGATTTCCTACCGCATTTATTGGTTTTTTGAGGGAGAATGTAACGTATACCCTTCCAGAAAGCGAGAAAGAGGCGATGCTTGCGGAATATTTCGTCATAATGCACCGTAAGTTTTTTGATACTACCAATGTTTGTCGCAGCGAAATTATATTCAATCTGCTGCACAACTTTTATCTCGACTTATATAGTAAGGTGATTGTAGGTAAGCCAATTCATTCTAGGTTACGAAAAAGGAAGAAAGAGCTGCAGGAAGAATTCTTTCGCCTAATTAAAGTGCACAATACCATCAGGGAGGTTGCTTTTTATGCCGATAAGCTATGTATAACTCCCAAATACCTATCTATTGTCATAAAAGAAAGTACCGGAAAATCGGCAAAGGAGCTTATAGACAAGCTTGCAATAACGGAGCTAAAGCTTCGATTAAAAACAAAATCAACTCCCCTAAAGGAGATTGCAGCACAGCTAGGCTATCCTTGCGAAGCCTTTTTGTGTAAGTATTTCAAGAAACATACGGGCATAACTCCCTCTTACTTCCGTAACGCTAGCCGATAGCGTTTATGCCGAAAATTGGATTATTACATCTTGTTATTAAATTACGCTCTTTATTTATAGCATCAAACAAATGAAGGTAGGAGTAAATAGTGCTGGAATAGTTGGCCTTATGCTATTCCTTTTTGGCTGCGGACAGCTGGCAAAAACATCAACGGTAAAGCAGAATAGCGATTCTGCTAGCCAAAATCAGATAGGGGCAATGCTCGACTCCTTTAATGTGGCAGCAGCAAAGGCCGATTATGATCGTTACTTCAGCTTTTTTGCCGACGACGCGATATTTATTGGTACAGATGCCACCGAGCATTGGGATAAGCAACGCTACATGCTTTGGGCTAAACCTTACTTTGATAAAAAGAGAACTTGGAGCTTCACTTCCATTCAACGTCATATATATATGGGTAAAGCTGGCGATATTGCTTGGTTTGACGAGCTGCTAAATACCCAAATGAAGATATGTCGAGGTTCTGGTGTTGTTGTACGACAAGGTGGTATATGGAAAGTACAGCAGTATGTGTTGTCGATGACAGTTCCCAACAGCCAAACAAAAAAAGTAGTTGAGCAGAAGGCGGTTGAAGAGGATGCAATAATAAAAGAACTAATCAGTAGGTAAGTTACGGCAAGACTTTACCCTAACGAAAATATGTTAGCTTGGATTTTAGCGCCTTATCAGACCATAGTCTGATAAGGTGTTTTTGTTTTGAAGAAGAAGTGATGGCAAAGAATAATAATTGACCTGCCTTTTTCTTGGATTATCTAAAAATTTCACTATATTTAAGAGTCTGTTTTTTTAATTGTAGAAAAAGGAGAAGTTGAAGTATTGTTTGGAGTAGGCATTGTTTTATAGCGATTGTTGAACGTAACGAAGTTGGTTTAAGAATATTGAGGAAATCGTATACAATTAGAAGGTACTTTTAAACTAAATATTATGCAACAATTCGACTTCGCAGCATGGTCCCTATATACAGGACCATCCTATCTTGAACCTGTAATTAACGATCCAAACTGCCCTTGGGTGGTTGGACAATGGAATGGAATTGACAACAATTCGTCGGCAAGCGAAATCCGTAAGGATATTGATGCCCGTATTACCCTTGTTTTGGAAACATTTCAAAAGGTTTTACCAAGCTTTAAAACCTACAACCGTCACTTTGTTATTCCTGAATTTTTCTTTCATAGCCAGGCCGGTCCATATCCTAACGTAAAGGTTGATGGAGTAAGCTATCCTTTCGATTACATTGTACTAACCTTGAGAGATAAGCTAAAGGCTTGTATTCCTAACGATAATAACTACTACGAAGTGGTTATTGGCTCTGTACTTACAAGTAACATCGATAACTACGAGGAATTTCTCAATTCCGACGAGGTGGTTGAGCGTCAGAATCAGCTAAATGCAATTTTGCCACCTCATCTTTTTAAAGCGACTAACGGTGACCCCAAAGCACGTTGGAGTCGTCATTTTGTTAAGCAGGAGCACATTCCATCCAACAAGCTAATGGCAAATGGTAGCGCTCTTGATGATTTAAACAATTTCATGCTCGTATCACGAGGGAATCCCCTTTGCACGGTACGTAACAGAGGTGCGTTCTTCAGGTTGAATAAAACAATGATGCCTGATATCGAAGTTTTTGTTTATGAAAAGCAGTACGAGTCTACGGTCGATTTAACGATGGGCGTTTTTAATTCGGACGGAAGCATAAGCCACAACGGTATGATTACCGAATGGATTGGCAATTACCCTTCGTATAGCATCTTGAATGG
Source organism: Alistipes sp. ZOR0009 (assembly GCF_000798815.1). Lineage (NCBI taxonomy): Bacteria > Pseudomonadati > Bacteroidota > Bacteroidia > Bacteroidales > Rikenellaceae > Alistipes > Alistipes sp. ZOR0009. Next base: position 66,751 of record NZ_JTLD01000022.1, read on the forward strand.
CGATAAGCAAACAACGCCGCTCTCTACCAACGCGAGGTTTAATCCTTCGTATGTAGGATTTGCCGATTATGGTATTGAGATTTGCTTAGACCATCGTTTGCAGCGGTTAAGAAGAACTGTGGATATGTCGAAAGAGAATGGTGCCGCTGCCGATAACTATCCGCTATTTAAGCAAATAATTCCTTCTGGCGGTATGCAAATTTTGGATTATAGCGTAGCTGCAAATCGCAACTCCATTATATTTAATGCTGATGGCTGCGATAAGGTTTACTACGTTTATACCGATCCAAATAGTGCGATATTAAATGGTGAAGCAGGTAAGTTTAAGGGCATAACCTGTGGGGTTTACAACCAGTCGGTACAATCGCAATGGTTAGCTCGCGATGGTCATTTTTACTATTCGCATAGCCAGCTGGCATTTACGGTAAACGATTCGGTGGTAGAGGGTTTTAATAATGCAAAGGGATTAAACAACCTGAAGGCATTAACCTTTTATGGAACAGCTGATAATCCGGTTAATGCGCTTACAGATAGCTATACGCCTGTAATATTACAGCTTCGTCAGGATAGCTTGCTGTTTGCTGGTTCTACAGGAGATTTACATTACTACGATCCAAACTAGCTAATTACTATTTTATAGGATAGTCGGTTGTGCCGCTGGTGCAACCGACTTTTTTTATGGAATTGTGCTTTTAACTTTTTATATTCATCGAATTATTCAGTTCAGGAGTGGACGCGGAGCCGATGATCGGTGGCTTATAGTCCGATTAAGGAAGAAATAGAGGCATGTTTCGCAACCTGAAGAATGTATTGTATACATGTACATTGCATAAATGGGCATATAGGGAAAACTATAATGGCAAGTTGTTGAGGGGTGAAAGGATGATTTTTTTAAGATTGATGGATAAAATAGTACTACAAAAGATAAAAAACAGATTTGCTTGCTGGGTCAAGCGTCCGATATTTTGGATTATCGCACTATTCGTTGTTGCATTTTTGCTGCTGCCTCCTGCAAGGGTAAATTCGCCATGTTCTACCGTGGTTGAGGATGCCGCAGGGAATCTGCTAGGGGCAGTAATTGCTACCGATGGTCAGTGGCGTTTTCCAGAGGCAGACTCTATTCCGTATAAGTACGAGCAATGCCTGCTCGAGTTTGAAGATAGCTATTACTACTATCACCCTGGTGTAAATCCGATTTCGATGTTGCGGGCAGTTAAACAAAATGTGTCGGCTGGGAAAGTAAAAAGTGGGGGAAGTACCATTACAATGCAGCTGGTGCGGATTAGCCGTAATGCGAAAGATAGAGGGTATTGGGATAAGCTGTACGAAATGCTGCTTGCTTTACGGACTGAGCTTAGGTATTCTAAACGAAGCATCATTGTAAAATATGCGTCGAATGCCCCTTTTGGAGGTAATGTGGTGGGAATTGAGGCTGCCTCGTGGCGATTTTTTGGAGTTTCGCCAGATAAGCTCAGCTGGGCACAATCGGCAACACTTGCTGTGCTGCCCAATGCGCCAGGGCTAATTCATCCAGGAAGAAATAGGGGATTACTCTTGGAAAAACGAAATAGGTTGCTTAAAAGACTTTACGATAATGGAACTCTAAATGAAGAAAGCTACCGTTTATCGCTGTTAGAGCCATTACCGCTGCAGCCACAGGCCATTCCAATGGTGGCTCCTCATTTATTAACGCGTGCTATTGCTGATGGTTACTTAGGACAACGGGTAAAAACAACGCTCGATTTACCTTTACAGCGGCAGGTAGCATCTGTTGTGAATAGCCACTATGAGGTTCTTCGATTTAATGAAATAAATAATGCTGCAGCGATAGTTGTAGATATTCGAACAGGAGAGGTAAAAGCTTATGTTGGAAATACCAATACGCAAGGCGATGGTTTAGGCGGAAAGGTGGATATAATTACATCTCCAAGAAGCTATGGCAGCTTGCTAAAGCCATTTCTTTATGCTGGATTATTAAGTGAAGGAAACCTTCTTCCTCAGCAGCTTGTAGACGATATTCCAATATCAATAGGGGGATATGTTCCCCAGAACTTTTCTCGCGACTTTGAAGGAATGATTCCTGCTGATAAGGCGCTATCTCGCTCGTTAAATATCCCTTTTGTAATCTTACTCCGAAAATATGGAATGGAAAAGTTTAATGCGCTAGTTAAGCGGATGGGAATGTCAACAATATCAAAAATGCCCGATCATTACGGCTTGTCAATTATATTGGGTGGCGCAGAGGGAAAACTTTGGGATTTGGTAGGTATGTATTCGGCAATGGGAGCTACTTTATCTGCTCCAGAGAAGGATAAGCTAGATTTACACTATGCTGTTGATGACGCGGATCGGGCACGGACACTTTTCCCGACCAAAGTTTTTACGCCATCGTCATGCTGGTTTACAATGGAAGCGTTATCCGATGTTACGCGACCAACGGAAGATGGCGAGTGGAGAATGTTTACATCTCGTAGTAAGGTGGCTTGGAAAACTGGGACCAGCTTTGGTTTTCGTGATGCTTGGGCTGTTGGAGTAACACCTCGATATGCTGTTGGCGTTTGGGTCGGAAATGCAGGTGGTGATGGGCGTGCGGGGTTGATGGGCGTTAGCGTTGCTGCTCCAATAATGTTTGACATTTTTGCGCAGCTTCCTGCATCAGGATGGTTTCGAAAGCCAACGGCAGATATGCAGGTTGTAGAGGTTTGTCCTGAAAGTGGGATGAAGAGAGGTAAGGCTTGTCCTTCTGCTGTGCTGCGCCATATTCCTCGAGGTATTAATAAAACAATGCCTTGCGGTTTTCACCGGATGCTACACTTGGATCCGAGTGGGAAGTTTCAGGTTACAGATAAGTGTGTTAGCGTGTCGGAAATGACAATACGACCATGGTTTGTGCTACCTCCTGCACAGGAGCAGTTTTACCGAATTTCCCACCTTGGCTATAAGCCAATGCCACCTTTTATGGAGGGGTGCGAGCCTGAACTAACAGATGGATCGAGCATGTCGTTAATTTACCCTTTTGCTTCGTCTAAAATGTATCTTCCTCGGAAAAATGGGGGAGAAAGAAGCTTGCTGGTACTAAAAGCAGCCCATCGCAATCCTTCCGCAACAATCTACTGGTATCTCGATGAGACCCTCGTCGGGCAAACAATTACGAACCACACTGTAGCCATAAACGCCGAACCTGGTCGCCATTTGCTGACGCTTACTGATGGTCGTGGAGAATCTTTAAAGCGTTATATCGAGATTTTAGGGGAGGAGCAGAGGTAGCTATCTGTTTCTTTTCCACGTTTTAGAAAATGCAACTTCGTTGCGTTTTACGCTGCGCTTATTGTTTTTCTCGGCATCAAAAAAGAATACGAGATTAAACTGCTGTTCAGGCTTCTTATATTCTTTGCAAAACTGTTTCGCAAAGTCGTTTGGCGAATAGAATCTTTTTCCTTGCAGCTCGCCCATTTCAAACTTTACACCAAGTTTATTTGGCGATGCGCAATAAGAAAGATAGATAAGTTCGCTACAAACGAGCTCGTTATCGTTGCTAAAATCGAACAGGTAGTCGTAAGGCGTGTCTAGATATTCGAAAGCAGATAGCAATGATTTGAAGATATCCTCGCATTGAAGGTTGGTTCTAAGCGCAGCAAGATAGTCTACTTTGGCAATATGTTCGATTGGGTTTAGCACTACGCCATCTGCAATGGCTTCGATGATGATGTTGGAGCTATTCAAAAGCCTTGCATACACCTCGGGATAGTTGTCGCAAATATATTCCGAGGGTTTTTGCCCATCAAGCATTGGAATGCCCATAAAGGTGCTATCTATTTTTGTAAGGCTACCTACATAAATTCCCGAGTGAGTCCAAAAGCCAGGAATTCCCACATTTGCAAGCTGCATATCATTTCTTTTTATGATAATATCGCCAGGCAAAAGCTGCTGCTTTATTTTATTCAACTCTTCGTTGCTAATGTATTTTTGGTCGCGGAAACTAAAGTCAATGTCGGCAGCAATAACACAGATGCCTTTTTGAATCCTCCATCGAAAATTACGTTTGAAAAATTGGGTAATATCGTCAAAGGTACTGGTCGTATCCTTGATTTTAATAAAGCGAATGTTGCGGATTTGATTGTGATGTTTTACAAGGTATCTAGAAGTTGCGGTATTCACCTCAATCAGCTTTTGTTTTTTATTCCAGCTAAACGATACGATGCTGCTATCTTGTAGCCCATACTCTTGGTTTAGCCATTCTACCTTTCTGTTATGGAGCAGAAACGCATACTTGTTTTTGGTGCCAACCAGAATTCGTTTTGAGCGTATTACAACAACATCGCTAAATTCGGTTTCTTTTGGGAGATTAAGGAGCTCAGAAACATTCAAAATTTCTCCTTTGAGGGATATTCTAAAAAGGATGTTGCTGTTGTTGCCTCCGATGATCCAAGTTGGGTTATTCTCGGATTCAATGATTTTTGAAATGTGGGTACCTAGATGTTTGGCGTAGTAAGGCGAATCACGTTTTGTTGTATCTTGAGGTGTCGCTGCTAGAAGTTGTAAAGCGTTTGTTATAGTAAGGATAGCTAGTGCTAGTTTTTTCATTATCCGTTGTCGTTTTTTGAAAGTCGGAGCTCAAAGATATTCTTTATTGTTAAAGGATAAAAAGATCGAAATAGTATTTGTTGATATCTTGCTACTGCCAGTATAAACAGAAAGCAGCGTAGCAAATGTTTGCTACGCTGCTGGCTACTAAGTAGCTTAAACTGCATCTGTAACTACGTAAATTGTTTACTTGTGAACCAAACTATAGCATGGTGAAAAACTCATCTTTAGAAAGGCGTATCTTTTTTGCTTTTGATAAGTAATCGGTATTTTCATCTCGGTATCCTAATGCCAAAATAGAAACGCTTCTGAGATTTTTCTCTGCTAAACCTAGTATTTTGTCTAGCTCCGCAGGGTTGAATCCCTCCATTGGTGTAGAGTCGACCTTCTCGGCTGCAGCCGCAACTAAGCCTGTTCCTAAGGCAATGTAGGTTTGGCGTGCTGCCCATTCCGAAACAACTTGTGGTGTATGTGTCGCCAAAAAGCCATCTATCATGCCTTTGAAAGGAGCCAGCTGTTCTGGCGTCATATTTCTTTCTTGTGCTATTCTTCCCAAATATTCATCAACATGGTTGCCATTTACTTCTTTGAATGAGGCAAAAACAATGATGTGGGAACCTTCAACAATTTGTGGCTGCTGACATGCTTTTTCGTAGATTTCGGCTCGTAATGCTGGGTTTTCTATAACAAATACGCGGTAGGGCTGTATTCCTAACGAAGAAGCAGAAAGTCTGATCGATTCAAGTATGATGTTAATTTTTTCGTCAGAGACCTTTTCTCCGTTCATTCTTTTGGTGGCATAGCGCCAGTTTAGGTCGTTTAATAGTTCCATTTTTTATTGTGCGTGTAAATTTGACAATTGAAAATTGCTTTTTCTTGTGATATCTCAAAAGCGTGTTCCTAACAATGCTATTGTAGCATATGTTTAGCATTATATTTCACTATTTTGATTTTTTAGGAACTTCTGGCCTCTCTTTAAATAAAACAGCACGGATAATTCCGTGCTGTTTATGTTGAATTGTATGGCTGCTACAGTTTAAAAGTTAATCCAACTCGCGTTCCTGAAAAGTTATTGCCTCCTCCTAGCTGTAAATTGATTCCAATATTACTATTAAAAAAGTATCGGCCTCCAATTTGAGCACCTAAATCTACATCGGAGTATCCATTCCCGAATGCGGCTCCTACATTTAAGCCAGCATAAAAATCCCAATTGCTAGGTATGTTTAATACTTGGTTAAAATGGTAGTTGAACGTTCCGGCTACACCCCAGTTTTCAAATTTGTAGTCAAAGCGATGGGTAACATCGAAACCTAAAGAGAGGTTATGTCCAATCCCAAAGTCCATCCCCGCGTTAATAGGTATTCCATGGTTCGAAAAACCTACTCCCACGTTTAAGAACCTTGCTCCTGATGGAATTGGATTCTGTGCTTGAACTCCCAATGAGAGCGTAATTAGTGCAATGATGGTAAAATACTTTCTCATAGTTTTGCAAGTTTATATAGTAGCGCATATGCTACTATATATCAAACAATTTTGGTGGTTTGAGGTTCAAATCGGATCCAAATGAAAAAGGGATAAAAAAATCCATCTTACTTTAGAAATAAGATGGAGCCGCTAATTTTAGGAGTTAAATTTATGCACACTACAATTCGTAGGGGTAGCTAATTTTGATATTGATTTTAGCGTATTCCGTAATATAGTAGCGCATTAAGTCTTTCATTTCAGAAAATGAAAGGTTGGCGTCGTATGCTTCCTTTTCAACTTCCCAGATAAAAATCTTTTCTTGATCGTTGAGAGGGCACATCTTTTCTCCATTAAAATACATACAGTCAGCATAGTTTACACTCATGGTAGAAAAAAATTGATAGTATTAAACATGATAAATGAGCGGTATAATTACCGTTCAGCAACCGTCCCAACTACTATAAATATACACATTTAACGAGCATGTTGTAAAATTGCGCTATTGATTAACTTTGTTAACACGGTGTGTTGTTGGGCTTTTGAATTGCGGTGCTATTTGGATGGAAAAGATGTTTGGTTTTCGAAATAGTTGAAGATTTAAAATAAATAGAGTTCGGGTTTGTTTTTAAGGATCTGAAAATGAAAAAATGTCATTTTGTAGGTTCTTATATTGGTGTTTTTAGGTCAATATGTCTTGTTGTTTAGATTTTTAGTGCCTTTTTGTCTTTTAGGTTGGAGTGGTACATCTTTTGGAAAATACTTAAAAACGGTTTAATGTTTAACTAATAATGGAGGATTAAATCATGACACTTACACGTTTTTCAAACCAGCTTCCAACCTTGTTTGAGCGATTATTTGAAAATGATATGTTGGATTGGTCAAACAGAAATTACTCTACAACCAACACCACGCTACCCTCTGTAAATATTAAAGAGAACGAAGAGGGATTTGAGGTCGAAATGGCTATCCCAGGAATGGATAAGGGGGATTTCAAGATAGAGCTCAACCATGATGTGCTAACAATTTCTTCTGAAAAAAAGGTGGAAAATGAGGTTAAGGAAGGGGAGCATTTTACAAGAAGGGAATTTAGTTATCAAGCATTCAGCCGATCTTTCACTTTACCTAATACGGTAGATAATGAAAGGATTAATGCTAAGTATGAGAATGGAATTTTAAGTGTAGCTATTCCTAAACGCGAAGAAGCAAGGCCAAAACCTGTACGACAAATTGCCATTTCGTAGGTTAAAGTAGTAGAAAAGCCGACTTTTATAGCCGGCTTTTCTTATTTAGAGCCTAAGGCTCTGCGTATTTAATGTAAAAATTCAGATTACTTCGATTTTATAGTGGATGCTCCTGATGCTGATATATTTCTTTTCTTAGGATTCCCGTAGAAGTAAATGTCAGATGCGCCAGATGCATCAGCATTAATATCCTCACTCACATTAACAGTAGCATCAGAACCTCCAGAAGCATCTATTTTGCAAATTTTACTAGCAAGATCTTTTGCTTTAACGTCGCTTCCACCACTGAGGTCGTAATTTGCATAGGTTGCAGAACCAAATAGATCGGCATCGCTTCCGCCTGATAGGGAGCAATCTAATTTCTCTGTTTCGATCTTAAGCTTTAGATCAGAACCTCCGCTTGCATCTAACGATAGAGCGTTGGCTTTGAGGGTTGCTCCATTATTCATGTAAACATCGCTTCCGCCAGAAGCCTCTATTCCTCTTATTTGCTTGTAAGATAGGTAGACCTTAATGTCAGAACTGTTTATTCTCATAAATGCAGGCTTTAACTTAATTACAAGCCTTTCGCCTTTAAGAGAAACTTCGACATCGTTAAGCGTCTTTTTCTCGGTTATAAGAGTTGCTTCATTTTTGGCTGATGGTTCCAAGTAAAGGTCTATGCCCGAGGATACCGATACGGTGCTGAAGTTACCTAGAACGAATACTCGTTTTGCCTTACTTTCGTCTGAAACGCTTTTTGCAAAAGCAGTAGTGGTTATTGCAGCACTAAGTGCAATGGCCATCACAGAAATCTTTAGTAATTTCATGTTGAGTTTTTGTAGTTTAGTTTTGAATAAGACGTTTCTATTTTTAAAAAGTTACAGTTTGTTGTAATAAATATTGGTGTACGACAAAAGGTGAGGTTAATACCTTGCTTGTAACGAAAACGGAGGTTGAAAATAACTTTCAACCTCCGTTATATAGTAGCATATTGCTGTTTTACTTCTTCCCTTGATGCTTTAGTACTTTTGCTTCAATGTAGAAGATGATCTCTTCTGCAATGTTGCTGCAGTGATCTCCAATGCGTTCGATCTTACGTACAATGGATATCATGTCGAGTGCTTGGGATATCTTGTCTGGGTTTTGTTTGATGAAGCCTTCGATAAGGCCGTTAGCCTGGCGGTTTACATCGTCCAGCAGGTCGTCTTTAGAGAGGGTGGAGGCGGCGAGCTTAGAGTTTTCCTTTTCGAAGGCAACTTTTACGTCGGAAAGCATCTCCACGGCATCATTAAAAATTTCATCAAACCGAATTAGTTTGGCAAGTTCTGGATCGAAACCGTTTGGTTGGTCTAACGAAATTTTAGCGAGACCTTCTGCAAAGTCTCCAATTCGTTCGAGGTTAGAATTTATCTTTAAGGTGGAAAGCACTAGGCGAAGGTCTATTGCAACAGGGTTGAATAGCGCAATGACATTTTCACAGTCGCGATCTATTTTGAGTTCGTAGGCATTTACCCTTTTTTCTCGAGCAATTACTTCACGGGCAAGATCGGTATTCCCCGTCATGCAGGCTTCCTTGGCTTTTTCTAGTTGGAATAGCACGGTATGAAGCATGTTCCCCATTTCTGCTTTTAGCTGCTGCAGCTCTATATCTAGATGTGTCATAATCTTTCAGTTTTTACAACGATACTAAGTTAGCTAATCAAAAATACACTGCAAAAGCAATGTTTTTCAGCTATTAACCAAAACGTCCGGTGATGTAGTTTTGGGTTTGCGTATGATCGGGATTAGTAAACACTTTTTTTGTTTCCCCAAACTCGATCAATTCTCCCATGTAGAAGAAGGCGGTATGGTCGCTTACACGTCCAGCCTGCTGCATGTTGTGCGTTACTATTACTATGGTATAGTTGGCTTTGAGTTCGTATATCAACTCTTCTATTTTAGCCGTCGAAATGGGGTCTAGCGCTGATGCTGGCTCGTCCATTAGTAGAACGGATGGTGAAATGGCTAAAGCTCGTGCTATACAGAGACGTTGCTGCTGTCCTCCCGAAAGTTCGAAGGCTGATTTCTTCATCTTATCCTTAACTTCATCCCAAAGGGCCGCCTGAATTAGTGACTCCTTAACCTTGTCCTCTATGAAACTGCGGTTTTTCTCTCCGTTTACACGTAGACCGTAAGCCACATTTTCAAAAATCGATTTTGGGAATGGGTTTGGTTTTTGGAATACCATCCCCACTTGCTTGCGCAATTCGTCTATGTTGATGCTTTTTCGGTAGATGTCTTCGCCATCAACGGCAATACGTCCGGTAATTTTTACTCCCTCTATTAGATCGTTCATCCTGTTGATGGAACGAAGAAAGGTAGATTTTCCGCAACCCGAAGGGCCAATTAGTGCGGTAACCGTGTTTGGTTTCATGTTCATGCTGATCCCTTTTAGGGCATGAAAGTCTCCGTAATATAGATTTACATCTTTTGCTTCTATCTTATACATCTTAGTTCATTTTTACTTTTTTACTGAAGAACTTGCGTAGCGCGTTGGCCATAAGGTTTACAATTAGCACCATTACTACCAGTACAAGAGCAGTCCCGTAGGCCATGTTACGTGATGCTTCAAGGTTCGTTCCGCTGGTTGAGAGTACGTATAGGTGGTATGGAAGAGCCATTACTGGATCGAGAATGCTCGATGGTAGCTTTGGCAAGAAGTAGGCTGCAGCCGTAAAAAGAATGGGTGCAGTTTCTCCTGATACTCGACCAATTGATAGCACCAACCCTGTTACGATGTTGGGGTATGCCATTGGAAGAATAACTCTTCTGATAGTTTCTAACTTTGACGCACCTAGCGCATAGCTACCATGTCGGAATGAGTCGTCAATCGATTTGAGAGCTTCTTCTGTGGTTCTAATAACGATCGGGAGAACCATCAGACCAAGGGTTAACGATCCAGCAATAATGGAGGTTCCAAATCCAAAATAGTTAACAAAAAGAGCCATTCCAAACATTCCGAATACGATGGACGGGATTCCCGCAAGGTTGTTAGTCATCATGCGTACAAACCGCACAAATATCCCGTTTTTAGCATACTCGTTGATATATATTCCCGAAAGGATTCCGATTGGAAAGGCAAACAGCATGCTACCTCCCACAAGGCAAAGCGTTCCAATGATGGCTGGTAAAACACCTCCTTTGGTCATGCCATCTTCTGGCATCTTGGTAAGAAAATCCCAGCTTATAACCCCGATACCCTTTATTAGTATAAAGGATAAAATTGTTACAAGTATGGCAACAACGAGCACGCTGAAGAGCCTAAATATCCAAAAAGCAATGCTTTGGTTGGTGCGCTTTGATTGGTATATGTTTCTTTTTTTGTTCATGTTGGCTGTGTTATCGCTTAGATAGCTTCTTTTTGCTAGATATAAAGTCGACTACTATATTAATTATAAGCGTCATGATAAACAGGATGGCTCCAAGTGCGAATAGTGCTTCGAAGTGAATTCCTCCCTGAGGCGCTTCCCCCATTTCTGCCGCTATGGTTGCAGGTATGGTTCTTACAGGTTCTAGCAATGATGGTGGTAGTATAGCCGCATTTCCTGTAACCATAAGTACTGCCATGGTTTCTCCGATGGCTCGTCCAATTCCAAGAATAGCTGCAGCAGCAATACCTGAGCTGGAATAGGGCAGAACTACCTTGTATATGGTTTGCCAATGTGTTGCTCCCAAGGCGAGGCTAGCCTCTTTCATAGCACGAGGTGTTGTACGAATGGCATCTTCAGAAATGGTTATAATCGTAGGAAGTGCCATGATTGCTAGAATGATGGATCCTGCAAGGGCTGTTTCTCCAACCGGAAGGTTGAAAATTTGTTGGATAACAGGGACAACAACAATCAGCCCAAAGAATCCATAAACAACAGACGGAATGCCTGCTAATAGTTCAATAACAGGCTTTAGCCAGTTTCGTACTTTTGGATTGGCAATTTCAGCCATATATATGGCAACCGATAGTCCTAATGGTAAAGATATTAGGATGGCCCAAAGGCTTACCCAAAGTGTTCCTGTTATTAGCGGTAGCGCCCCAAACTGAGCAGATGGTTGAGAGGTTGGGTACCACTCTTTCCCAAAGAAAAATTCCAAAAGGGTTAGCTTGTGCTGAGGTAAGATTGCTCCCTTAAAGCCTTTCTCAAGGTACATTTCAGGTACATAGGCTATAATATTGGGAAGGCTATCGACTACGTTGTTAAGTAACCTTGGTAGGTTTTCAAACTCGGCACCAACTTGATCTTCGGTGTAGTAGTTTAGAATATCTTCGACATGAAAGACCAGAATTTCCTGGTTTTTTCCGTTAACATCTTTCCAGTTAGTAATTTTATGGTCAAAAATTTCTTTAATTTCATAGGACGAAAGATCTCTTACAGGGTTGCTCTTATTGACTGCTAGCACAAATCCCTTCTCCATGCCGCTATTTTTAAACAGCCCAGAGCCTTCTTTGAAGAGAAAAACCACAATAAGCAGCACCGTAATGGTGGTAATGGTGCCACTCATAAAGAGAATTCCCTCTACAAATTTTTCTATAAATCTTTTAAAGT
>NZ_JTLD01000023.1 GCF_000798815.1 Alistipes sp. ZOR0009
GAAAAGGTGCTGGTAACGCCCAAGGCCTACGACCTCAATCCGGACAACTTCGTAGAGTTCCTGAAAAAAGGCTTGGTGGAACATAATAGAAAAAGTAATAGTAGCAGTTTGTAATAGGTTAATCGGAAGTTGCTTGGACTTGTTTGCTGCGTAGACCCCTCAAGTAAACCATTACTTAAGTCTACAACTAAGTGGCGAGCCCTTGCACTTCCGATTTTCTTCTACTGCATGGCTGTAGTTGCATATCGTAATCTTATATGGAGTAACTCCTATGAGCACAACATCAATCGAGCGCATCAGGTGTCTCATTTTAGGCGATGGACCTGCTGTCTATACTGCAGCTATTAACGCAGCACATATTAGCTTGTCACCTTTAGTGTATGAGGGGCTAATGATGGATGAGATGCAGACCTTTTCTGAGATTGCTAGTTTTCATAAACATCCAAAAGGAACAACCAAAGTTGGGATGATGGAGAATCTGCGAAATCAGGCTATCTGTCTCAATGTAGACATTCGTTTGGTATTTGCCGTTACAATCGATTTCGCGCAGCAACCTTTTAAGGTTACTGTTGATGAGAAAAAGGAGATGGAGGTAGATATCTTAATCATTGCCAATGGATCAAAGGCTAGGTACTATGGAATAGACTCAGATAGGCAGTATTGCGAGCAGGGTGGGGTAGACTCAGACATCTGCGATGGCTTTTTCTATAAGGGACAGGATGTTGTTGTGGTAGGTGCTGACGATATTGCTGCCGAGCAGGCTTTCTACTTGGCTACCATCTGTAGGAAAGTGTACCTTGTGGTATGTTGTTACGAGCTACTAGTCTCTAAGACCATTCAGAAGAGCCTTTTCAATACACCCAACATTGAGGTACTCTGGGGGTATCAGATTAGAGAGGTGCTTGCGGATGAGTTGGGTGTTAATGGAGTACTGCTAGTTTCCGATAAGAAAGAGGAAAAAAAGGTGCATGCTACTGGTTTATTCGTGGCTATTGACCATTGAATTAACGTCGGTTTTTTGTGTGATAGGGTTGCTGAAATGTGGGTATTTTCTTTAAATACAAAGGATAAGAAGTTTTTTGTAGCCAAGAGAATAGCACACTAGAAGTGCTGTATTTACGAAGACTATTATGGATAATGTTATTATGTTTTGATAAATAAGTGGAAAAGGGCGACTCGAATATTTCGGGTCGCCTTTTTTTCTGCAATTTTAAATTGTTAGTATGCTCAGAGGTTGTTTCCTTTTATTGGTTAAGAAGATCTTCTACCGCCTTTCTAAGCTTTTCTCCATGTAAACCTCTGGCAACAATCTTTCCATCTTTATCAATAAGAATGGTTGTTGGTACGGCTGAGATTACGTACAACTTTGCCGCTTCAGACTGCCAGTACTTTAGATCGGAGATATGGGTCCATGTAAGGGCATCTTTTTCGATAGCAGCTTTCCACGGTTCCAAGCTTTTATCCAACGAGATTCCTACCATTTCTAAGCCTTTCGGATGTAGATCGCTGTAGAGCTTAACCATGTTGGGGTTTTCTTTGCGACAGGGACCACACCATGATGCCCAGAAGTCGATAACGTAAACTTTGCCCTTAAGCGATGCGAGCTCAAAATCCTTACCATCTACTGTCTTAAACTTAATATTAGGAGCAGGTGATCCAACATCTACCTTTTCAAGACGGGTTACATACTCAGCAATTTCTTTAGTAATGGCCGATTTTCTTACGGTAGCAGGGTATAGATTTAGGTAGCTTTTAAGCTCTGATGTATTCGCACTGTAGAGAAACTCAGATTTGATGATGTAGGGTGATACTACAGAATTTGCATAGGTCACAATACTTTGTTTGTTGTAGACATCCATGGCGTTGTATAGGGAGTCTATTTTATTTTCAATCTGCTCTTTCTGCTCCGGAGTTAGCTTATCCTTTTCGTTTCGCAACTTTTGGTTAAACTCTGATATTGCTGCTTGAAATTCCTTTTTACCTTTTTCGTACGCGATTAGCTGGTTTTGGGTTGCATTGCCTTCGATGGAAGGAACCAATGGACGATTTTTTTCTTTGTCGAAACTGCAGCGGTAGGTCAGAACTCCTTTATCAACAAAAAAATACTTGATGGGAAATTTATTCGCTCCCAGTCGTACCATGCACAGCTCAGGAGCATCTACGCTTCCCTTAAAGGCAAATTCACCATTATTCATGGTTGTCTTTTGCCAGAGCTGCTCTTTGTTGTTTACAATCTTGAAAAGCATCACAGAGTCGGTTGTCATTCCATCCACTTTCCCTTTAATCTCGAATGGGATCTGGGAAAAAAGTACTGACGAAATGCCCATTAACGCAAGGCTTAGGCCAAGCTTCGTTTTCTTTAGGTTCATATGTGAGCGTGTTAAGTGTTATGTAGGCTAAAGGAGCAATATGTATGCACCAGCTTACATCGGTTTTGTTTAATACTATATTAAATACACTTAACGGGGCCTATTCCCCAAAAACGAATCCGTAAAATTGATAAAAAGATGTAATTTGTTTAATTAAGCACAGCAGGGTCTGCCATTAGCGAAGTTGGTAAATGAGTAGCCATGTTGCCAGAGGATATTGGAAAAAGTTATTTCAGGAAATAATAGAAGTCAAAGAAGTTAGAGAATAATAGAGAACTCTCTGTGTCCTCTGTGCCTCCGTATTAATTGCGATCTAACATCTCATATCGAGATACTTTAAAGAAATTTCCTGCTGACAGATTGTCAAAAACAGGTCGAGGTTGCCTAATTCCTTCTCCGTTGCCAGACCGAAGAAAGACCGAAGGAAGACCGAACCTACACTGTGAAACAGGAGGCTGACAAAATGACCGATTAGGCTGTGGGTTGGAGGTTTGGCTGCAGCCGTTAACCAAATAGCTGGTTAAGCGCTCGCGTCTATGAAAGGATAAGCGTACATTGTCCGAATTATCGGTTAAAAGCATTGTCAGGGTGGCGGTTGTAGCAAAAAATGGCTAAATAGCAGGAGCGTTTGGCGGCACCTTGCACCGAGCGAATGGTAGAAGTAGAGTATCAACTTTTATATAAAATACCATGGATAAGCGTACTACCTCAGAAACCATCATTGCGTTGGAGAGAGCGGCTCTCGACGCGTGGCACAACGGTAACCCGACACCCTATCTCGAACTTTACTCCGAGGACTTCACCTATTTCGATCCCATGCACGAAAGGCGGATCGACGGGAGGGATAGGATAAAGATGCTGTACGAGGGCATGCGGGGTACGGTAAAGATGGATAAGTTCGAAATGATAAATCCTGTTGTACAGGCAACCGATACCATGGCCGTTCTTACCTACAACCTGCATTCGTACTCGGGCGAAACGATCTGGAAGGAGAACTGTACGGAGGTGTATAGGCTCAACAGTGGCCGCGAGTGGAAGATAGTTCACAGCCACTGGTCGCTCACCAGCGCTGCTACTAGCTAAATGCAGGCGGTTAGGTCGAGGATTTACGCCTTTTATGATGGAGATAGCTAGCGCAGAAGGCTTACCTCTTGGATGTTGCTTTTAGGTATTAGGTCGGTTCCGATTGAGGTAGGGAGATGTCCGGTCCTGCATCCCAATATTGGCATTGTGTGAAAATTAGTAGGCGTGCATTTACCCTTGTTCTCGCTATTTTATCGGCATTTACTTTATTCTAACCTTGCTTGTTAGCAATTAAGGGTTTGAATCTTATCCGTTTTATTATACTTTTAGGGCCAAATAATGAAAAGGAAGAATTATTCTAAGCTTGTATTTGGTTGTTGATATTTTCTTGTAGCCTTGTGCTTAAAATCGAAGGTGTTGAGGACCGCTACTTAGATGGACTTTAAGATTTTAATCGGGGGTATTAGCCGTAAAAAGGAAGTAGAAGCTTAGCTATTTTGCAAGGGTAGCGATAGGTGCGCCTATTCTCTTTTTATGCATTATTAAGTTCTATCTAAAACTATTTTGTGTTGATTATGGATCTGTATATGGGTATTCAAGATATTTACGATATCCTTTTTAATCGTAAAGAGCTGGTTGTTTCCGATGATATTAGGAAAAAAGTGGAGGCTAGCTATTGTTTTTTGGAGCGCTTTTCGAAGGATAAGGTGGTTTACGGCATAAACACGGGCTTTGGTCCGATGGCGCAGTACCGCGTAGACGACGAGCACCTCAAGCAGCTGCAGTATAACATCATTCGTTCCCATTCCGCAGGTGCTGGCGATCCGCTGCCCGAGCTCTACGTTAAGGCCGCCATGGTGGCGCGCCTGCTAACCTTTGCTCAGGGAAAGTCGGGGGTTCACATCGAGCTGGTTGACACCCTATCGAAGTTTATTAATAACAACATATACCCGGTTGTTCCGCAGCACGGAAGCGTGGGTGCCAGCGGCGACCTGGTTCAGCTGTCGCATATTGCCCTTACGCTTATTGGCGAGGGCGAGGTATTCTATAAGGGGGTACGCCGCGACACCCAAGGCGTACTCGAAGAGTTCGGCATAAGGCCACTTGGCGTACATATTCGCGAGGGGCTGGCCGTTTGTAACGGTACCGCCGTAATGACGGGTATTGGCTTGGTAAACCTGATTAACGCCCGCAGGCTGCTACGCTGGGGTGTTATTGCCGCTGTACTGATGAACGAGATTGCCGCATCGTACGACGACTTTATGTCGGAGGTGCTTAACAGCATGAAGTTCCATGAGGGGCAGCAGCGCATTGCTAAAATGATGCGCGACCTATCGGCCGACAGCTGCTGCCTACCCAAGCGCGAGGTGGAGCTTTACGGCGAAGCCAACAACGAAAAGATATTTAGCCATAAGGTGCAGCCCTACTACTCGCTGCGCTGCGTCCCTCAGATCCTAGGACCCGTTTTGGAGGAGCTCGATAACGCCGAAAAGGTGCTGGTAAACGAGCTCAACTCGGTAGACGATAATCCCGTTGTGGATACCGAAACCCAAAGCGTTTACCACGGTGGTAACTTCCACGGCGACTACGTATCGTACGAGATGGATAAGCTTAAGATTGCCATCACCAAGCTTACCATGCTTTGCGAGCGCCAGATGAACTACCTGTTTCACGATAAGATTAACGGCATTCTGCCTCCATTTGTAAATATGGGCGTTCTTGGTCTTAACTACGGCTTGCAGGCGGCGCAGTTTACGGCTACCTCTACCACTGCCGAGTGCCAAACGCTATCCAACCCCATGTACGTGCATAGCATCCCCAACAACAACGACAATCAGGATATCGTAAGCATGGGTACCAACTCGGCGCTGATTGCCAAAACGGTTATCGAGAACTCGTTTCAGGTGATGGCCATCCACTTTATGGCAATTGCACAGGCGGTAGATTGTCTACAAATACAGGATAAGCTATCAAGCAGAACTAGGGCTATATACGATGAGGTAAGGGCTATCATTCCTGTCTTTATCGAGGATAGCCCTAAGTACAAGGAGATAGAGGCGATGGTTGCCTACCTTAAGGGTGGAGAGATGCACCTATAAGTTTAATTATGGGGCTCGGTATGTTGCAAAAAGTTAAATGAATGCTATTTTTGGCCTTAAAAAAGGGAAATAAGCTTAAGTAGCAGTATAAAGGAAGAATAGAATTAGTATGAGATATGCATTGGTAACCGGAGGTAGTCGCGGAATAGGGCGGGCAATTTGTTTAAAGCTTGCCGAGATGGGTTACACGGTGGTTGTAAACTATAAGTCGAATAGGGAAGAGGCCCAAAAAACGCTTGAGCTTATAGCCGAGCAGGGTGGAGCGGGCGAGATGCTGCAGTTTGATGTGGCTAGCGCGCACGATACAGCCGCTGCGCTCGAAGGTTGGCATGCCGCAAATGTAGGTGCGCATATTTCCGTATTGGTAAACAATGCTGGAATACGCAAGGATAACCTGATGATGTGGATGCAGCCAGAGGAGTGGAGCTCGGTGCTCAACATCAGCCTTAACGGGTTTTACAACGTAACCCAGCCGTTACTAAAGAACATGCTGGTAAAGAAGTTCGGACGTATTATAAACGTCGTATCGCTATCGGGCATTAAGGGGCTACCCGGGCAAACCAACTATTCGGCCGCTAAGGGTGGCGTGATTGCTGCCACCAAGGCGCTAGCGCAGGAGGTTGCCAAGAAGGGGGTTACCGTAAATGCGGTGGCTCCTGGCTTTATTAAGACAGAAATGACCGCCGACCTCGATGAGGCCGACCTCAAAAGGCTTATCCCCACAGGCCGATTTGGCGAAGCGAAGGAGGTAGCCGAGCTGGTGGGCTTCCTTGCCTCTGAGCATTCGGCCTACATAACCGGTGAGGTTATTTCGATAAACGGAGGATTGTACACGTAGTAAGATAGGGTATCCCTTGCCTTGTTGAGGATGGGTGCTGGTAGCACACATTGGTAGCAGGGGGGGCTCAGGCAAATAAAAAATAAATTTTATTCGGATGAATAGAGTGGTTATTACTGGTATGGGAATTTACTCCTGTATCGGCAAAAATCTTGAGGAGGTAAAGGAGTCATTATATAACGGGAAATCCGGCATCGGATTCGATTCTGCCCGTAAGGATATGGGTTTTCGTTCGGGTTTAACTGGAATGCTGGAGCTGCCCGATCTTAAGGGAAAGCTCGATCGTCGTAGCCGTGTTTGCCTACCCGAGCAGGGATACTACGCCTATGTAGCTACGCTCGAGGCGTTGCAGAACGCAGGTGTCGATCACGACTTCTTGCTGCAGAACGAGGTAGGGATTCTTTACGGAAACGACAGCTCGGCCAAGGCGGTGATTGAGGGAGTTGATATCATGCGCGCCAAGAACAACACCACGCTTATCGGTTCGGGCAACATCTTCCAGGCGATGAACTCAACCGTTACCATGAACCTTTCGACGATCTTTAATCTTCGAGGTATCAACTTTACCATTGCTGGGGCCTGTGCCAGCGGCTCTCACTCTATTGGTATGGCCTATCTTCTTATAAAGAGCGGGCTTCAGGACTACGTAATTTGTGGTGGAGCGCAGGAGGTAAACAGCTACTCGGTGGGCAGCTTCGATGGACTAAGCGCCTTCTCCATTCGCGAGGATGATCCTACTGCGGCATCGCGCCCATTCGATAAGAACAGGGATGGCTTAATTCCTAGCGGTGGTGCCGCCACCCTATTTGTCGAGAGCTTAGATTCGGCCCTTCGAAGAGGGGCAACCATTCTAGGCGAGATTGTAGGTTACGGCTTCTCCTCAAACGGCGATCATATATCGGTGCCCAATGTGGATGGACCACGCCGCTCGCTGCAGATGGCAATAAGGGATGCAGGGGTTGACACCAAGGATATTGCCTACGTCAACGCCCATGCCACATCTACCCCTATTGGCGACTTCAACGAGGCTAAGGCTATCAGCGAGGTGTTTGGCGAGCATAAGCCTTACGTGGCCTCTACCAAGTCGATGACCGGACACGAGATGTGGATGGCTGGTGCTAGCGAAATAATCTACTCGACCCTGATGATGCAGCACGGTTTTATAGCGCCAAACATCAACCTTACCGAAAAGGATGAGGCTTCGCAGGCGCTTAATATCCCTACTCAAACGGTAGAGATGGAGTTTGACACCTTCCTATCCAACTCGTTCGGATTTGGAGGTACCAACTCGACCCTAATTGTGAAAAAGTATAATAAATAGATATGATGACAAGAGAAGAGATTGTTGAAAAGCTGACCCTAGTGTTGGCCGATGAATTTGAGGTGGATGCTTCTATTATTACACCCGATGCCCCTTTAATGGAAACCCTAGACCTCGACAGCCTCGATCTTGTAGACGTGGTGGTGCTGGTTGAGCAAAACTTTGGCGTAACGCTAAAAGGTCCAGATTTCGTGGGCATCAAAACGTTCGAAGATTTTTATAACCTGATCTCTGCAAAGGTTAATGAAGCAAGCTAGCAGCAAGGCATGGAGTGGCAAGTCAAGAGGAGGCTCGTTTGGGCACCTCTTTTTTATTCTTGTGATAAGGTATCTGGGAGTAAGGGCTGCCTATTTTCATCTGCTGTTTGTTGTTCCCTACTTTGTGCCCTTTGCACCTAAGGCTACCAAGGCTATATGGTGCTACAACCGCCATATCCTTAAGTACGGAGTGGTTAAGGCCGGGTGGATGATCTTGGTTAGTTACTACCGCTTTGGACAAACCATCATCGATAAGGTGGCCATCCTAAATGGGATGGCTAGCCGCTATAAGTTCGAATTCGATAACTACGATGAGTTTCTTAGCGTGCTTAACTCGGGACAAGGTGTTACCATAATTGGTGCGCACGTGGGCAGCTGGGAGGTAGGCGCTCCATTCTTCGACCACTACGGTCGTAAGATAAACATAGTGATGTACGACGCCGAATACCAAAAGATAAAGGCTGCCTTAGAGAAGAGTGCGGGTAGTAGAAACTATAAGGTTATTCCGCTAACAGACGACTCGCTGGACAGCATTATCAGAATTAAGGCTGCCGTTGATAGCAGGGAGTATGTCTGCTTTCAGGGCGATAGGTACATGTCGGATAAGAATGTTATTCACTCCTCCTTTTTGGGCGCCGATGCCCGCTTTCCTTCTGGGCCATTTCTGGTGGCATCGAGGTTGCGTGTGCCGGTGGTTTTCTACTTTGCCATGCGCGAGAGGGGGCGTAAGTACCGCTTCTACTTTAGGGTGGCAACGCCGGTGGTGCGTACCGCTACCCAAAAACCAGAGGGGCAGCTGTTCGGACAGTATATTAAGGAGCTGGAAGCTATTGTGTCGAGGTATCCTCAGCAGTGGTTTAACTTTTACCAATTTTGGAATTAATGAAGAAGACCATACTGCTTGTTTCTGCCAACCGTCACCACATACCCTACCCCGTGTATCCCATCGGGGTATCCTATTTACGTGGCTACCTGGAGTCGAACCTCGCAGGTTTTCATGTTGAGGTGTTTGATTGTAACCTGCATACCAACGAGGAGCTGGCTCAGGTGCTTCAGCAGCTAGATCCAGCTTACGTGGGGGTGTCGTTGCGCAACATCGATGGGGCAAACTCGTTGGATAGGTCGAGCTTCATTGGTAGCTATAGGGATATTGTTAGCTGCATCAGAACCAACTCTACGGCAACGGTATTTATTGGTGGTGCCGGCTTCTCCATCTATCCGCAGGCGCTGATCGATGCGCTTAAGCCCGACTATGGGATTATAGGGGAAGGAGAGGAGTCGTTGTGCGAGCTGGTTAGAGCGCTCGAACAGGGGCAAGATCCTTCGAGGATAGAGGGCGTAGCCTGCTATGTTGATGGTACCTTTAGGTGTAATCCCCATACAAAATACTTGAAGTCGCTCGACGTTAAGTTCGAGCATAACCTTATAGATTTTTACTGGCAGAGCAGCGGGATGCTTAACATCCAAACTAAAAGGGGATGCCCCTACAGCTGCATCTACTGCTCCTATCCGCTCATTGATGGACGAAAGGTGCGTACGCTTGACACCGATCTGATTGTAGATAACATAAAGCGCGTTAAGGCGGAGAAGGGTGTCGACTACCTTTTCTTTACCGATTCGGTATTCAATATTTACAACAGCTACAACATCGAGCTGGCCGAAAAGATTATCAAGAGCGGCTTAAAGATACGATGGGGAGCCTACTTCTCCCCAAGCAACCTTAGCGATGAGATGCTGGCGCTCTTTAGGGCATCGGGACTAACGCATATCGAGTTTGGTACCGAGTCGTTTTCGGATAGCCAGCTGGTTAACTACGGAAAACATTTTACCTTTAGGGAGGTGCTAGAGGCCTCGGAGCTGTGCCTAAAGCATAACGTATACTACGCGCACTTCCTTATTCTGGGAGGTTACGGCGAGACGCAGCAGACGCTAAAGGAAACTATAGAGAACTCTAAGCGGATACGCTATAGCGTATTCTTCCCCTATATGGGGATGAGGGTATATCCCGGAACTAAGCTGCAGGCAATTGCCATAGAGAAGGGGCTGATCTCGTCCAACGACGACCTGCTTGCTCCAACCTACTACCTCGAGGATGGCTTTGAGGTGGAGGAGGTAAAACGAATGGCTTTGGAAACTGGAAAGGCTTGGGTCTTCCCCGACGATCCGCAGAGCGATATGATGGACGTGCTGCGCTACAAGCGTAACAAAAAAGGATTACTATGGGAATATCTAAGAAGGCCATAATAGAGGGAGATGAGGTGCTGAGGTATATTCCGCAGCGCCCGCCGATGGTAATGGTTGATAAGTTCTATGGAGTACAGGAGAACATGTCGGCCAGCGGATTGCTGGTGACGCCGGAGAACATCTTCTGCGAAGATGGGGTGCTGCAGGAGTGCGGCGTCATTGAGCATATTGCCCAGTCGGCTGCCATGCGCATTGGCTACATTCATATAAGCAACGGAACGGAGGTTCCCATTGGCTTTATAGGATCAATAAGTAAGCTAACGATAGAGAGCCTTCCTTGTGTAGGCGATGATATATACACCGAGGTGGAGGTGGAGATGGAGGTTTTCGACATCACCCTGATCTCGGCAAAGGTAACGCTCGGTGAGAGGATTATTGCCGAGTGCCAAATGAAGGTGGCAACACCAGGTTCGACAAAATAGATAGAAATGGCAAAGAAAGTAAAGCGGCAAGTTCCAAGTTTAATAAATCGTACCCCATTTAGGGTACGTTTTAGCGAGGTCGATTCGATGCAGATTGTGTGGCATGGAGAGTATGTTCGCTACTTCGAGGATGGCCGCGAAGCATTTGGCCGACAGTATGGAGGATTGGGCTACATGGAGATGTATAACAGCGGCTATGTGGTTCCCCTAGTAAAGATAAGCTTAGAGTTTAAGTATCCGTTGGTGTGCGGAGATACGGCTATCGTAGAAACGCGCTACATCAACTGTGAGGCGGCAAAAATTTTATTCGAGTATACCATATACCGCGAGTCGGACATGCAGGTGGTGGCAACAGGCGAGAGCACGCAGGTATTTCTGAATAGGGATAACGTGCTGGAGCTGGTTAACCCTGAGTTTTACATTCAGTGGAAGAAGAAATGGGGAGTGGAGTAAGTAACATAACCTACATAGGTGCAACTAACGTCATCAGCTCGGTAGGGTTTACCACCGAGGAGTGCTTTAACGCCCTAGAGGGTTACGTGTCGGGCATAGTAGCGGTTGATGATCCGCAGCTTTACGAGCATCCCTTTCTCGCTGCGCAAGTCGATTGGCAGCGGCTGAATGAGATGGCTCAAATTGCTGGTTTGGATAGCTATACCGCCATCGAAAAGATGGTTATCCTTTCGGTAAAGAGCGTATTGGAGCAGTCGGGCGTTAGCCTAGCAGGTAAGGATACCGCTATTATCTTCTCCTCAACCAAGGGGAGCATCGATTTGCTTAGCCAAAGCTGTGAGGTGCTCGACGAAGGAACCTTCCTTTGGACGATGGCTCAGCGTGTGGCCAGCTACTTTAATGCTTTTAATAAGCCAGAGGTAATCTCCAATGCATGCATCTCGGGTGTATCGGCAGCCGTAGTTGCCTCGCGTCTGGTGCGAAATGGAACATATAGGCATGTTGTGGTTGTTGGTGCCGATATTCTTACCCGCTTTGTGGTAAGCGGATTCTCCGCATTTAAGTCGCTCAGCAGCCGTCCATGCATACCGTACGATGTTAGCCGTGATGGGTTGACATTGGGAGAGGGCTGTGCAACCCTTCTTATAACTGCCGATAGGAGCCTATCCTGCGGCGTTGTAGTAGAGGGAGGGGCTATAACCAACGATGCCAACCATATATCTGGTCCTTCTCGTACTGGCGATGGCCTATACTATGCCATAAAGCAGGCTATGGATGAGAATGGGCTAACAACCAATGATATCACCTTTATTAATGCGCACGGAACGGCAACACCCTTTAATGACGAGATGGAGTCGAAGGCGGTAGCCCTAGCAGGACTATCATCGGTGCCAGTGAATAGCTTAAAGGCCTACTTTGGCCATACGCTGGGAGCATCGGGAGTAATAGAGATGGCGATGTGCGTGGAGATGCTTAAGCATGGTCTGGTTATAGGAACCAAGGGCTTTGCGGAGCTGGGTGTTCCTGAATCGATGGTGGTCTCTGGCCTGCATCAACCAGCAAGCAGCATGGTCCGATGCGTGAAAACCGCTTCGGGCTTTGGGGGATGCAATGGTGCCGTGGTACTTGCCCTAGAGGAGCATGCCAAGGAGATTAAAGGCAAGGAGAACGACGGTACAGTACAGCGTATTGGTAGCTGCCAGGTAGCAGATGGACAGGTGGTGGTAGATGGTAGCGTTGTGTTTGAGGCGGGAGGCGACTTCGCGGAGTTTATCCGCAGCGCATTTAAGCATCTGGAGGCTCCAAATATGAAGTTCTACAAGATGGATAACCTCTGTAAGCTGGGTTATCTGGCTGCCGAGTATCTGCTAAAGGATAAAAAGTACGCACCACTTGAGCTGGGTCTTGTTCTAGCCAACCGCAGCTCGTCGCTCGATACCGATATCAGCCACCAGCGTATAATCAATGAGCACTCGGAGGCAGGTGCAAGTCCTGCTGTGTTTGTTTACACCTTGCCCAACGTTGTTTTGGGCGAGATATGTATTCGGCACAAGATTCAGGGAGAAAATACGTTCTTTATCAACGAAAATAAAGCTGATAGCTTCCTCGAAAGCTACGCCCGTATGGTGCTCGAACGCGAGCAGTATAAGGCCGTTATTTACGGATGGTGCGAGCTGCTGGGTAACAGCTATCAGGCCGAACTAGTAATAATTGAAAAAAAATAGTCATGGAAAAGCTAATAAACGATCTAAAAGTTCAGCTCATTGAGGCCCTTAACCTAGAAGAGATAACCCCAGAAGAGATTGATGCTGAGGCACCTCTTTTTGGTGATGGTTTAGGGTTAGACTCTATTGATGCTCTTGAAATCATTCTGATTCTTGAGAAGCAGTACGGATTGCGCATAGAGAATCCTGCCGAGGCAAAGCCAATATTCTACTCGGTGCGTACCTTGGCCGAGTACATCGAAAAAAATAGAAAGTAATGCAGATTTGTGTTAGCGGCATAGGAGTAGTTTCTTCAATTGGCATTGGGGTGGATGCTAACGTGGCATCCCTTGCCTCGCAAAAGGATGGTATGGGCAGCATAACCCTTTTTGACTCCACCCATAATCTTCCTGTTTCGGAGGTTAAGGCGTCGAATGGGGAGCTGATGCAGCTTCTATCGCTACCCGAGCGCAGCACCTATTCGAGAACGGCTCTACTGGGTATGCTCGCTGCCAATGAAGCATTAAAGGATGCTGCAGTCGATCTAGATCGGTTTCGCGTTGGGCTTGTTTCGTCCACCTCGGTAGGCGGAATGGATTTGACCTACGGCTTCTACGAGGAGTTTGCAAAGGATAACGCTAAAGGTAGGCTTAGGGATGTCGTTTCGCACGACTGCTACGATAGCACCAGTAAGATAGCGGAGTACTGTGGTATTAGGAGCTTCTCCACCACCATCAGCACCGCCTGTTCGTCGGCTGCAAACGCCGTAATGCTGGGGGCTCGGCTCATTCGGCATGGCTACCTCGACTGTGTGGTTGTTGGTGGTACCGATGCGCTATGCAAGTTTACCCTTAACGGCTTTAGCTCGCTGATGATTCTCGACAGCCAAAAGTGCCGACCATTCGACAGCTCGCGTGCAGGGCTTAACCTTGGCGAGGGTGCCGGATATATCGTGCTTCAGCGTGCCGATACGCTAGCCCGTAAGCCCTACTGCCTGCTAGGTGGGTTTGCCAACGCCAACGATGCCTACCATCAAACGGCCTCTTCGGCCGAAGGTAACGGCGCCTACCTATCGATGAGCCAAGCATTAAAAATGAGCGGTCTGAAGCCAAGCGACATTGGCTACATTAACGTTCATGGAACAGGAACTCCCAATAACGACGCCTCGGAAGGTGCAGCCTTAAGGCGTCTGTTTGGCGAAAATGTTCCGCCATTTAGCTCAACAAAGTCGTATACCGGACACACCCTTGCTGCGGCAGGAGGAGTGGAGGCGGTGTACTCCATCCTTTCGATTGATAGGGGGATGGTTTTCCCAAACTTGAACTTTGCTACCCCCATAGAGGGGCTGGGGCTTATCCCCGAAACATCCTTTAGCGAAGGAAATGATATTAGCGCCGTTATGTCCAACTCGTTTGGCTTCGGAGGAAATAATTCATCACTAATATTTACGAAGCAAGATGGCTCTTTACATCAATAGCGCAAGCTCCTACCATGCGGAGTTAGACTTCAAAACGCTGATTCCTGACGCCAACATGCGCCGTAGGATGAGCTACGTTGTAAAGATGGGGGTAGGAACGGCAATGGACTGCATCGGTAGGGCATCGGTAGAACGTATTGATGCCATTATTACAGCCACTGGATTGGGGTGCTTGGCCGATAGCGAGAAGTTTCTAAAGTCGATTCAGGATAACAACGAGCAGCTGCTCAACCCAACGCCATTCATCCAATCTACCTTTAATACTATTGGCGGACAGGTTGCTCTTCTAACCAAAAGCCACTGCTACAACATGACCTACTCTCACCGCTTTTCGAGCTTCGAGAGCGCCCTGTTGGATGCGCTGATGATGGCCGAAGAGGGAGGTGCTGAGCATATTCTAGTGGGGGCTGCCGACGAGAAGACACCAACGCAGCTCAAGATAATGGAGCGCTTGGGTGCTTACCGCAACGGAAATACCCCAGACGAAGGAGCCTACTTCTTTATGCTAGGTTTGGCTCCTGCAACGGAGTGCCTAGGTGTCATAGAGGGGCTATATCTGGCAGGACAGGCCCCTGTAGGGGAGTTTGATATTACGATAAATGCAGGTAAGAGCTACCACACTGCTTCGGCGGCTGCCATGTTTAAGGCTACAGAAGCCATTAAGGATGGTGCTAAGCGGGTGTTGGTGGTTAACGACGAATTTAAAATAGCCTTAAGATGTATGTAGCCATTCTTATTGTCGGTCTTTTGCTCCTAGCGGTATATGCCTCGGTAAGCATCTCTTCCGGAGTATACCTTAAGGCTTTCTGTAGGGCAAAAGATGGCGGTAGGGCTATTGCGCTTACCTTTGATGATGGTCCCGATCCTACTTGGACACCTAAGGTGCTGGAGGTTCTTAGGCGCTACAACGTCAAGGCTACTTTTTTCTGTATAGGTGATAAGGTGGATAGACATCCCCTGCTGGCTAAGCAGCTGGTAGACGAAGGGCACCTTATTGGTAACCACACCTACCATCACGCCTCTTTCTTTCCTCTGCTAAGCCAAAAGAAGATGGTTGCTGAACTGCAACGGTGTGATGAGGCTATAGGAAAAGTTACAGGAGAGTTGGTAACGCTATTCCGACCTCCATTTGGGGTAACCAACCCTACTGTTGGTGCTGCAGTGCGAAAGCAGGCGTACAAGGTTATTGGATGGAGCATCCGATCGTTTGATACGGTTAAGTCGGAACGGGAGGTGGTGCTCCGTAGGATTTTAAAAAAGGCACATGCAGGTGGCGTTATTTTGATGCACGATAACCTCGAAGGCAGCGATTGGCTGGTGGAGCAGGTTATTCTCGGACTGCATGCTCAGGGATACGAGATAAAACGAATAGACGAACTTTTTGAAATATAGGATAAGATGAAATTTAAGCTACTCGCATTGATGTTGCTATGTACAACAGCCGCTTTTGCCCAAAACTATGGCAGTAAGATAGACCCTTCGCGCGGTTTCAGCGAGCGCCTAAAGAGTGCAAGCGACCGAACGCAATCTATCTCCTGCGACTTTGAGCAGGCTAAGTACATGTCTGTATTGGCCAAAACCAATAAATCGAAAGGAAAGTTCTTCTACAAAAAGAGCCAAAAGATATGCCTTGAGTATACCAACCCACAGGGCAACCTCATTGTCATGAATGGGGAGAAGTTCAAGATTCAAGCCAACGGAAAGGCCACCGTAGTAAAGATGAACGCAAACCCAATGATGCGCCAAATGGGGAGCATGCTAACGGCCTGCATGACCGGAAACCTAAGCCTATTTGGTAACCAGTCGGTCTCGGAGTACTACGAAACATCATCGCACTACACCGTTGTAATAACGCCTACCAACCGTAGGGTAAAGAGCTACCTAAAGCAGATAGTTCTTCGATTTGATAAGGATGATATGACCTTATCCTCCATGCGTATGAACGAGAATGATACCGACTACACGCTATACGAGTTCAGCGATAAGCGGATTAACGCCAACGTTGACGACGATAAATTTAAGATCTAGCTGGTTATGCTGCTAAAGAACCGCTTTTATACGGTAGAGAGTACCAGTACCGAAGGTAACTCCCATAAGCTGATGGTGAAGATTGACCCTTGTCATCCAATTTTTGATGGACACTTCCCTCAGCAGCCCGTTGTTCCGGGTGTTTGCACCATTCAGATGGTAAAGGAGTGCCTTAGCGATTTGCTAGGGAAGGAGGTTCGGTACACTTCCATACCTACGTGTAAGTTCATATCCTCAATCGTTCCGTCAAACGAGCTGGTGGAGTTGAGCATTGTGACGGGAAGCGAAAGCACCTTTAATACGGTGGTTTCCCTCAACGGGGCAGTCGTGCTCAAAATGAAAGCAAATTATACCGCGCAATGATCGATTGTAAAGATAGGCTGAAAGATTTAGGCGTTGTGGTGGTAATACCTACCTACAATAACCACGCTACGCTATTGGGGGTAATTGACGAGGTAGCCTGCTACTCCAACGATATAATTGTAGTAAACGATGGCTCTACCGATGGTACGGCCGATATCCTTGCCACCAAGCAGGGCATAACCCTGATATCGTATGCCAAGAATAGAGGCAAGGGGCATGCGCTTAAGGTAGGCTTACGTAGGGCGGCACAGTTGGGCTACCGCTACGCCATTACCATCGACTCCGATGGCCAGCACTATCCCGACGATATTCCTCTATTTATCGATCAGATAGAGAAGACTCCAGATGCTCTTATTGTTGGTGCTCGCAACCTTACAGCCGACAACATGCCGGGGAAAAACACCTTCGCCAATAAGTTCTCTAACTTTTGGTTTAAGGTCGAAACGGGGAAAACCATGCAGGATACCCAGTCGGGCTACCGGCTTTACCCCTTGAAGAAGATTGCGGGGATGCGCTTTGTTACCCCCCGATATGAGTTTGAGCTGGAGATTATTGTTCGCTGCGCCTGGAAGAGAATACCCGTTATAAATATCCCCATAAAGGTGTTCTACCCCAGTGAGGAGGAGCGGGTTTCCCACTTCCGTCCTTTACGCGACTTTACCCGTATAAGCATACTGAATACCTTTTTGGTTATTATTGCCCTGCTATACTACTACCCAGTTAGCTTCTTTAGGGCATTAACCAAGGAGAATATAAGGCAATTCATCCGCGATCATATAACGCACTCTAAGGAGTCTAACCTTCGGATAACCCTATCGGTTGGGTTGGGTATCTTCTTTGGTATTGTTCCCTTATGGGGGTGGCAGATGATATCGGCAGGTCTTACCGCCCACCTGTTGAGGCTTAACAAGGTTATTGCCGTTGCCGTATCCAACATCAGCATTCCGCCTATGATTCCATTCATACTTTATGGTAGCTTGGCAATGGGAGGTTTGGCGCTCGATAAGCCAACGCTGCTTCCCCTATCATCCATCAGCATCGAATCAATATCGGGTTGCATGTATCAGTATATCGTCGGAAGTGTGATACTGGCCGTTGTTGCCAGCGTTGTTCTCGGAACGATAACCTTTGTGATGCTCAACTTTTTTAGACGTAACCCACTTTAGCAATGGACACCTTTTTCATTAGAATATACAGTTACTTTTATAGTCGTAGGCCGCTTCTCTACTCGCTGATGGCTGGATGCATACTCTTCCTCTCATTCTTTGCCGTAAAGGTGAGCTTCGACGAGGATGTTACCAGCTTCTTCCCCGATGGTAAGGATAGCCAGAAGACAGCTTTGGTTTTTAAGAACCTAAAGGTAAAGGATAAGATAATCATCCTGTTTTCTGCGGCGGATACCACTAAGCCCTCCGATCCGGATAGGCTTATAGAGGCTAGCGAGGCCTTTGTTGGTAAGCTAAAGAGCTCGGCAGCGGCTCCCCTTATTAAGGATGTGGTTACCGAGGTTGATGCTACGGCAATGAGCCAGGTTACCGACTTCATCTATGCCAACCTCCCCATCTATCTTACCGATAGGGATTATAGCAAGCTCGATTCGATAACCTCACCCGAAGCTATCAAGCATAAGATGCAGGTTAACTACGAGAACCTGCTATCGCCAATGGGCGTTGCCCTCAAAGATATTGTAGTAAAAGATCCGATAGGGTTAGGAAATACGGCCTTGTCGGGATTAAAGGTTTTTGGTGATGCGGCCAGCTACACCATGTACGACGGCTATATCTTCTCGGAGGATATGTCGAAGATGCTGGTTATGATCGATCCCGTAAATGGAACGGGGAGCACCGGGAAAAATGAGGCGTTGATTGCTTCGATAGAGGAGAATGCCAAGAGGGTGATGCAGCAGCTGCCAGAGGTAAGCATCGAGCACTACGGAGGACCAAGTGTTGCCGTGTACAACGCCCGCCAGATAAAGAGGGATACCATGATTACCCTCACCATTGCAATCCTCATCATCATTGTATTTATCTCGTTGGCCTTCCGAAACTGGTGGGCAATGCTGCTCATATCGCTGCCTGTGCTCTTTGGTGGGTTGTTTGCCTTAGCGCTTATCTACTTCATTAATGGTTCGATATCCTCCATTGCAATTGGTGCCGGAGCCGCGGTATTTGGTATAGCCATGAGCTACTCCATTCACGTGCTGTCGCATCGCGAGCATACCAAGACAATTCCGCAGGTGATAGAGGAGCTGGCCTACCCGCTTACCATCGGTAGCTTTACAACTATAGGTGCATTTTTGGGGCTGCTCTTTACCAACTCGAAGCTTCTGCGCGATTTTGGCCTATTTGCGGCGCTATCGTTGGTGGGTACCACCATCTTCTGCTTGGTGTTTCTGCCCCACATGCTTTCGGAAAAGAGGCGCGAGAAGAAAAGCAAGCTGCTAAGCTGGATTGAGCGGGCAAACGGCTACCGCTTCGAATCGAACAGGTGGCTCATTGGCTTTATCGTTGTGCTTGTTGGGGTATGCCTCTTCTGGTATAATGATGTTCGCTTTGATAGCGATATGATGCACCTCAACTACGAGTCGCCAGCGCTTAAAAAGACCGAGCAGAAGATTAGCTCGTTATACAATAGCAATAATAAGAAGGTTCTTTTTGTATCGGCAAGTAGGAACAACGACAGCTTGCTTACCGCCTATGCCTCCATAAATCAGAAGCTGGCCTTGCTCCAGTCGGAGGGTAAGATAGAGCGATCGTTGTCTGCCCAGCAGTACTTGGTTCCTATCGAGGTGCAAAAGGAGCGCATAGCAAAATGGAACAGCTTCTGGACAAGGGAGCGTCGCGAGCGGGTATACGCGCTTGTTGAGGCCAACGCGGCGGCGCTACAGTTTGCCCCAGGATGCTTTAGTGGCTTTAAGGATATTCTCGCTAAGGCTTACCAGCCGATCTCCTTTTCGACAAAGGAGCTGGCAGCCTCGCCGCTGTTTAAGGACTGGGCCTCGTCGGCCGATTCGCTTTCGATGCTGATTACGCAGGTATCGGTAAAGAGCCAGTATAAGGAGGAGGTGTACCGTCAGCTTGCCTCGGAGAAGGATTTGGTGATTGTCGACCGCTCGTACTTTGCCCAAAAGATGGCGGCCTCGGTGAATAGCGACTTCAACCTGATACTTGGCATCTGCTCGGTGCTGGTGTTTCTGGCTTTGCTGCTTTCGTATGGTCGCATCGAGCTGGCGGCTATGGCATTTGTGCCAATGGCCATAAGCTGGGTCATCATACTTGGGCTGATGGCCATCTTGGGGATTGAGTTCAATATCGTAAATATCATCCTATCCACCTTTGTATTTGGTATTGGCGATGACTTTAGCATCTTTATTATGGATGGCCTGCTTAGCGAGTATAAGACGGGTAAAAAGATGTTCGCATCGCACAAGACGGCCATCTTCTTTTCGGCCTTTACTACCGTTGTGGGTATGGGGGCGTTGATCTTTGCCGGCCATCCGGCGCTACAGTCAATCTCGGTTATCTCGCTGCTAGGTATGGTTGCCGTGCTGCTTATCTCGTACACCATACAGCCCATTATATTCCGCTTCTTTATAACCCGACAGGTGAAGAAGGGCGGACTACCTTTTACCTTTTACGGAATTCTACGCTCCCTATTCGCTTACCTGTTCTTTCTATCTGGCTGCGTTCTGCTTCAGCTTCAGATGATCGTTTCATGGATTATCCCGGTAAGTAAAAAGCGTAAGAAGTACTGGTTTCATGTGTCGGTAAGCTATGCAACACGTGCTGTTGTAGATGTTATGTTTATGGTACGAAAGGTTCGCATTAATAGGCACGACGAAAGCTTTAAGAAGCCAGCTGTTATTGTTGCCAACCATCAGTCGTTTATCGATATACTTGTGCTTTTAGGGCTTAATCCTAAAACGGTAATGGTTACCAACGGCTGGGTTTGGCAATCGCCCTTTTTTGGACGTATTGTTCGCTTTGGCGACTTCTACCATACCGCCAACGGCTACGAGGCGTTGGCCGATTCTCTAAGGGAGAAGATTGCCGATGGCTATTCGGTGGTTGTCTTTCCGGAGGGAACGCGCTCGGTTGATGGCTCCATTAAGCGTTTCCATAAAGGGGCATTCTATCTGGCCGAGACGCTAAAGATGGATATCCTGCCCATTGTGCTTTACGGTAATGGCATGGTGATCTCCAAGCGTCAGCCGTTCTTCATAAAGAAGGGTACTATAGTTACCGATATTATGGAGCGCATACCCTACAACGACGACCGCTTTGGTGGCGGATATAAGGAGAAGGCCAAAGGTGTTGGCGCCCTTGTAAGGGAGCAGTATGGTAAGCTTTGCGATGAGTTCGGAAAGTCGGACAACCCCTACTTCTTCGAGGCGCTAACCAACAGCTACACCTACAAAGGTCCTGTGCTAGAGTGGTACATAAAGGTAAAGGTGCGCATGGAACGACGTTACCGTATTTTCGATAGCCTTATACCCAGCAATGCAACGATTACCGATATTGGCTGCGGGTACGGACCGCTTTGCTTTATGCTCTCCCTATACTCGCCTCAGCGTACCATTCTTGGTATCGACTACGACGAGGAGAAGATTGCCGTAGCCAATCATAGCTTCCTTAAAACGGATAAGCTTACGTTTGTTTGCGCCAATGCGGCACAGTACGAGCTTCCTTGCTCCGACGTATTCGTATTGAACGACGTGCTTCACTACATGGCTATGGATGTTCAGCTGGCGCTGATTGAAAAGTGCGTGGCAGCGCTTAATCCAGCAGGGAAGATAATCATTAGAGATGGCGATACCTCCAAGAAGGATAAGCACGAGGTAACTAAGCTTACCGAAAAGCTCTCAACCGAGGTGTTTAAGTTTAATAAAACCGAGGGAGAGCTATGCTTCTCCTCGGCCGATCAGATAAGGGCAGCCGCACAGGCTTGCGGATTAACAGTTAGCACGATGGATAATGATGTTCATACATCGAATACCATATATATTCTACAAAAGCCATGAGTAAGTACGATGTTGTGGTAGTAGGTAGCGGTTTAGGAGGACTAGAGTGCGCAGCGATGCTATCCAAAGAGGGATATCATGTTTGTGTACTTGAGAAGAATCCAATAATAGGGGGCTGCCTTCAATCTTTCAAAAGGAATGGGCATCTTCTTGATACCGGCTTTCACTACATAGGAAGCTTAGATCCGGGGAAAATACTGCATCAGTACTTTAAGTATTTTGGTATTTTAGATAGGGTTAAGCTCCGTCGGTTGGATGCCGATGCCTTTGATGTGATTAGCTATGAAGGCCAAGAGTACCGGTTTGCTATGGGCTACGATCGGTTTGTGGATACCCTTGCCGAGGCTTTTCCTTCCGAAAGGGAAGGGTTGAGGCAGTACGCTCAGCGGGTAAAAGGCGTTTGCGACCTTATTGGGGTGGACCATCTAAGAAAGGGTGTTATTAGCGCTGGAGGGATGGAATACTTTTCGCAGTCGGCCTCGCAGCTGGTAGAGGAGTCGGTACGGGACGAGAGGCTCCGTAACATCCTTGCAGGCAACGTAACCCTGTACGGTGGCGAGCGCGATAGCTCGATGTTTTACCATCACGCCATGATTACCGGTTCTAACATAGAGGGAGCCTACCGCATTGTGGATGGCACCCAAAGCGTTGCCGATGCCTTTGTCGATGTTATCCAATCGAATGGGGGCGATGTGCTTCGCAACAGCGAGGTTACCCGATTTATTATTGAAAGCGATCGAATTACGGGCGTTGAGATAGTCGGCGGCGAGATCATCGAGGCTAAATACTTTATATCGAACCTTCACCCTGCTCGAACCTTTGCCTTGGTTGATAAGACCAAGGCCATAAAGAAGGCCTACTTAACGCGCCTGAACGTTACCCCCAACAGCTACGGACTCTTTACGGTATACCTGATAATGAAGAGGAATTCGTTTCCCTACATTAACAGGAACTACTACCTGCACGAGGGTAACGATGCATGGTATGCCACCGCGCATCCCGAGGATAAGCGCATACGGTTTGCCTTGGTTTGCAATCAGGCCAATAGCCTAAACGAGAGCTACGCCGATGTGATTACCATACTATCGCCCATGTTCTTCGACGAGGTTGAGCCGTGGAGCAATACCTCGGTAGAGAGAAGAGGAGAGGCATACAAGGAGTTTAAGCAGGCCAAGGCGCAGGAGATTATCGACTTCACAGCCCAGTATATTCCCAATATTAAGGAGAATATAGAGAAGGTGTATACGGCCAGTCCGCTAACCTATAGAGACTATACCGCAACCCCTCAAGGTTCGGCCTACGGGATATCGAAGAGCTATAAGAATCCGCTAACGTCGCTTATTCCCACTAAGACTAAGATTGAGAATCTCTTGCTTACAGGACAAAACCTGAATGTGCACGGCGCATTGGGCGTTACGCTAACCGCTACGCTCACCTGCTCGGAGCTGCTAGGAAAGGAGTACCTGGCTAAGAAGATTGGGGAGGTGTAGGTAGAGAAGATATTTATTAGAAGTTATTATTAGAAGTTATACGGAGGTAGACGGAAATAGACGGAAGTTAAACGGAGGTAAGAAGAAGTTAGAAGAAGTTACAAGAAGTTAGAGAAGGCAAAGAATGGTGGTTATCCCACATCTCATATCTCATATCTAAATCCCTGTGTCCTCTGTGTCTCCGTGTCTCTGTGTTGAAAAAAGAAGTTAAACGGAAATAGACGGAAGGTAGACGGGAGTTATACGGAGGTAAGAAGAAGTTAGAGAAGATAGAGAAGTTAGAGAAGGCAAAGAATGGTGGTTATCCCACATCTCATATCTAAATCCCTGTGTCCTCTGTGTCTCTGCGTCTCTGTGTCTCCGTGTCTCTGTGTTGAAAAAAGAAGTTAAATGGAAATAGACGGAAGGTAGACGGGAGTTATACGGAGGTAAGAAGAAGTTAGAGAAATAAAGAAGTTAGAGAAGGCAGAGAAGTCAGAGAAGGCAAAGAATGGTGGTTATCCCACATCTCATATCTCACATCTCATATCTCACATCTCACATCTCACATCTCATATCCCACATCTCAAATTATATAGTGATGAAAAAGGTTTTAAAATATGTGTCTATAGGTTTGCTGGCAATTTTGTTGCTAGTGGCGGGAGCTATTACGGTTCTTTATTTAAGCGCCGATATGGGAACACCCGAGGTGTCGGTAAACCTAAATGCGTACCCGGTATCGGATACCAATGGCGTGCGCACCTGCAAGGGAAGTTACCTGCGCCAGAGTGAAAGTGGTTTATGGGAGGCCTACCTTCAGGGCGATCCGTTGAGCAGAGGTGTCTCCATGGGACGTCTATCTCAAGATCTGCTCTTCTACCAGGAGAAGGTGTTTGTTGATCAAATTAAGGAGATTGTTCCCTCTGATAGCTACCTTAAGTTCCTTCGCTTCTTCACCATTATTTTCAACCGGAATTTGGGCGAATATATCCCCGACGAGTACCGAAGGGAGATCTACGGCATATCGCTATCGTGCACCAACGAGTATAACTTTATTGGTACACCCTACGAGCGGCAGCTCAACTACCATGCGGCACACGATATTGGCCACACCATGCAGGAGTATATGCTGGTAGGATGTAGCTCGTTTGCGGTTTGGGATGGCAAGAGCCAAGACTCCTCGCTGCTGGTTGGCCGCAATTTCGACTTCTATGTTGGCGATGATTTTGCCAAGAATAAGCTAATCTCCTTCGTAAATCCTAGCAGCGGCTACAAGTTTGCATCGGTTGGCTGGGCTGGAATGGTAGGGGTGCTGTCGGGTATGAACGAGGCAGGACTTACCGTTACCATCAATGCTGCTAAGGGGGATATACCCACCTCGGCCGCCATGCCTATATCTATTCTTGTACGCGAGATTCTTCAGTATGCCTCAACCATCAAGGAGGCGTATGCAATAGCCCAAAAGCGCCATACCTTTGTGTCGGAGTCTATCCTTATAGGTTCGGCAAAAGATGGTAGGGCGGCAATAATAGAGAAGACGCCATCGCAAATAGGGCTATTCGAGAGTGGGAGCGATAGGATTATATGCACCAACCACTACCAGTCGGATACCTTTAAGAGCGATCCTAAGAACTTGGAGAATATAGCAACCACCGATAGCCCTTACCGCTATAAGCGCCTCCAAACGCTTTTGTCGGATAGTAAGCCGCTAAACCCCACCTCTGCAGCTAAGATTCTGAGGGATAGGTTGGGCGTAAACGGCGAGGATATTGGGCTGTGCAACGAGAAGTCGTTAAACCAATCTATCGGTCACCACTCCGTTATATTTAAGCCCAAGGAGGGGCTAATGTGGGTATCCACCTCGCCTTGGCAGTCGGGGAAGATGGTATGCTACAACCTAAAGAAGATATTCGCTAAGCCCGACTTTAGCCGTGAGCTGGCCGATAGCAAGCTTACCATTGCGGCCGATACCGCTTTTATCCAGCACGACTATGCACGGGTGGTGGCATTCCGTTCGTTGGCAAAGCAGGTAAAGAAGTCGATTGGCAGCAGCATACCGTTAAACGCCGATTCGCTTGGTAGGCTGCTGGCTGTTAACCCTAACATGTACCATACCTACGAGCTGCTTGGGAACTACTACCACCATTTCGGCCAGTTCGAAAAGGCAAGAGTCTACTGGCAGAAAGCCCTAGGTAAGGAGATTCCCCGTGTAAACGAGCGTAAGGCTATTGAGAAAAAAATTAAAGAGCTAGGCAAATGAGAAAGGATCAACATATACAGTTTTTGACTCCTCAGGAGATAAAGCGCTACCAGGAGGCTTGCCTTAAGGAGGAGCTGAGCTACCTTCAGGCCAATTCGGCGTTTTACTCGCGCATGTTTCGCGAGCATAAGGTGGATATTAGCACGATAACCTGCATAGAGGATCTAGCCCAGCTGCCGGTTACCACCAAGCGCGACCTGCAGCTTTATAACGACGACTTTATCTGTGTGGATAGGGGGCAGATCATCGACTACGTAACCACATCGGGTACGCTTGGCGATCCCGTAACCTTTGCCCTTACCGATGGCGATCTCGACCGCTTGGCCTACAACGAGTATCTCTCCTTCACAACGGCTGGCTGCACCAACGGTGATATCATCCAGCTGATGACCACCATAGACCGCCGCTTTATGGCAGGGCTAGCCTACTTTCTTGGGGCTAGGGAGCTGGGTGCTGGCGTAATTCGTGTAGGAAACGGCATACCCGAGCTGCAGTGGGATACCATTAGGCGTAACCGCCCCAGCTGCTGCATTGTGGTACCCTCGTTTCTGCTTAAGCTGATGGATTATGCCGAGGCTAACGGGATAGACTATCTCAACAGCCCGCTAAAGAAGGCCATCTGCATTGGCGAGTCGCTTCGTAACAACGACTTTACGCTCAATACCCTTGGTAAGCGTATCAGCGAGCGCTGGCCTACGCTAACGCTGCATTCCACCTACGCTTCTACCGAAATGCAGTCGTCGTTTACCGAGTGCGAGTGCCACAACGGGGGGCACCATCAGCCCGAGCTTATAATTGTAGAGTTCCTCGACGATAACAACCGACCTGTAAAGGAGGGCGAGGCAGGCGAGGTTACCATCACCACGCTAGGCGTTAAGGGAATGCCCCTGCTCCGGTTTAAGACCGGGGATATCTGCTACCATACCACCGAGAAGTGCAGCTGCGGACGTCAAACCATGCGGTTAAGTCCAGTGCTAGGCCGAAAGGGGCAGATGATTAAGTATAAGGGCACGACCCTCTACCCGTCGGCGCTGTACGACGTGCTCGATAACATCCCCGAGGTGGTTAACTATCTCGTTGAGGTGTACACCAACGCCATAGGCACCGATGCCATTCTGGTAAAGGTAGGCAGCGAAAGCCAGTCGGACGAGCTGGTGAAGCATATCAAGGATTCCTTTAGATCCAAGGTGCGCGTGGCTCCTGATATTGTGTTTGAGCCGATTGAAAGTATTGCAAAAAAGCAGCTGCCTAAGATGAGCAGGAAAGCAATAAAATTTGTAGATTTCCGAGATAAAACTGAGATTTAAAATTTAAGCAAAGCAATTATGGAGCCTGTATGGCTAGCCGCTATAGGTATCTCTAAGTGTTCGCTATACGGGTTACATCTAACTTTTAAAAATTATCCGGATGAAAAAAGTATTATGTGCAGCACTGCTGCTACTCTCCTTCACCTTCGCTTTTGGACAGGACGGTAAGGATGTTGCAAAGAAAGAAAAGAGCATTACCTTCTTTGGGGTCGATTTCTCGTTGGCTAAGGCCATTGGCGTTGGCGAGACTCCAGGGGTGCTAAAGAATGCGTTCGACAATATCAACATGCTGTTTACAACCGAGGCTAAGAAGTACAACATCTACAGCTACTTTAGCAAGGAGAATGTGGTAAATAGCTTTGATATGGTGAACAAGCTGAATAGAACCATCGACGAGTCTAGCCTAATTGGTACCGATAAGGGCTACACCATATCATCCGAGATGCTCGCTAAGCATGTAAAGGCATACGAAACCAACGGTAGCGGAATGGGGCTTATCTTTGTTGCCGAGCGTCTGGATAAGCTAGAGGCTAGGGGCTACTTTCACGTGGTATTCTTCGACCTTAAAACCAAGGAGATTATTCTTGATAGAAGAGCATCTGGCAATGCCAATGGCTTTGGCGTAAGAAACTACTGGGCTAACCCTATCTATAAGATTGTAAAGGCTTGGAGCTACTAGCCATCCTTGCTACATAGCATACCCGCCGCCGATATCGTCCTTTCGATGTCGGCGGCGTTGTTTTTCTCCACGAAGGTATTTATAAGAAGTTAGACGGAAGTTATACTGAAGTTAGACGGAGGTAAACGGAAGTTAGACGGGAGTTACAAGAAGGCTGGGAAGTTAGAGAAGTCAAAGAATAGTGGTTATCTCATATCTCATATCTCACATCTCAAATCGCATATCTAAATCCCTGTGCCCTCTGTGTCTCTGTGTCTCTGTGTTTAAAAAAGAAGTTATACGGAGGTAAACGGAAGTTAGACGGGAGTTACAAGAAGGCTGGGAATGGAGGTTACCTCATATCCCACATCTCACATCTCACATCTCATATCTCATATCTCACATCTCACATCTCATATCTAAATCTCCGTGCCCTCTGTGTCTCTGCGTCTCTGTGTTGAATCACATCTCAAATCTCATCAAAGGAATAAGAGTAAACGAAGATAAAGAATTTGTGAGATGATTTTTATTTTGTTTTAAAACGAATTTTAAACTTCTTTTTGTTGAAAAATAGAAATTTGCAAAGGATTAAAATTACTATTATTGTAATAATTGTGTATTTTATAAAAAAATTAGGACTATTAGCATTTAATTCTTTAATTTGTAAAAGAACTCCATATAGTGCCATTGCTGATAATAAAAGCAGAATTCCTTGAATTATATTTCCTTGTTTGGTATTCCTTTCATCATCAATAGTCTTTAATAGGTTGTACATGTTGTTTTCTGCATCTTTAGCCATGTTCATTCGGCTTTTAGTAAACGATTTTTCATCTATTTCTTTTGTAATTTCTCGTTCGTTTGTAGACATGTAAAAATAGTGTAACTCTAATCCATTTTCAACATCTAGTATCCCAGTTAGTAAGTCTCTGAATTCGGAAGATGTGACATGAAATTGTTTGCTTATGACTTTATTTCGAGCAATAGATTTTGCTGTTTTAATTTTAGAGAAGTAAAGACTGCATTTCGAGTTTGAAACAAAGTCAAAAGCTAAATCTTCATGAGAAAGCTCCTTGTTTGTAGTATCCCATTCGTATAGATGGCAACCTTTTATAAAATGTATTGAAGAATGGTCTGTTAGCTCAAATCTATCTTTTATGTTTGGGGTATCGTTGTTTAGAATATGGTATGATGAAATTGCAGACTTTTGATTTACAATAGGTATTTTGCAAATAGTAGTATCCATACATTGACACTCTTCGTCATCATCAAGCAAAAAAATATTTGAAAAGTATAGAGGCTTTACTATGTTCAGTATTTTTATCTTCTCAAGTTTATCTGTAAAAGATTTTATTCCATTAAGTATTGCAGCTGTAGTATCATCAAATATGGGAATAAAGTGCTTATCTACTTCTTCGTTGTTAGGATCGCTTGTAAGGGTAAATTGTGCAATAGACTGAACAAAACCATTATTCCATAGTATAAACTCGAAATGTTGAATGCAAACGTCATTTCTTACTTTAATAGCATCGTTTAATTTATCTATATCTTTTGGTAAAATTTTTATTCTAATGCCAACCAATGTCTTTAAGATGCATATTTTGGAAACTTTAATTTTATCTAACTTTATCTTATTTTTCGAGTTGTTGATGCATACTTGTACTGTATAGCTGTCAATTTTTGAGAGGTTCTCCCATGCATTACTATTAATGGAAAATCCAACTAAAATGGATTTGTTTTCAATTATTGATTTCATAGTCTTGTTAGTTAGTTGAATAGTTGTGAGACTAATTTACATTGTTTTTTCTAATGTGTCAAGTTATTTGAGTTTTTTCGATTCTGCATTTATCTTTTATATACCTACTTTATAATATCCTTAAATAAGGATGTTGGGTGTATTTTGAAATGCTTTGCTGACGCATAAAAGTGCGAATACCATTCTCTGATTCTTTTTAATCTAAGAAGCTAGAATAGGAGAGTATCTATAACTCTAAAGGCACCGAGGTTGCCCTGGTGCCTTTGGGGTATGGCGTGCTAAAGGATTAGCGTGCTTTGGAGGTCGCTCCACGGACCTGCCAGCTCGGGGTGCTTGGTGTTAAACCAGCGGAAGTAGATGTAGAGACGTAGCCCCGTATTCTCGGCTCCGGTGTTTAACGTAAAGGTTGACTTGGTGCTCTGGTTTACCATCAGGTTGGTATCGATGGGCGAGGTGGGTGTTATGGCACCTATCGTATACCTATATTGTACGCAGTTGGCATCCTCGTGTATCGACGTTCTTTTGCCGCCGCTATAGCATTTAATAAGTACTGCACCCCCACCAATAGGCTGTAGCGTTGTATCTACCTGCTCGGTGATAGGATTTTGAGGGATAGAACGAGAACTTTTAGGGATTACCCTATGAATACCAAAGGTTTCTAAATCGGCAGTGGTAACATTGGGAGATATGGCTATGTGAGCAAACATAAGCGTCTCCTTCTCGAAATTGATCGCCGTTTCGATGGTGTCGTACAGTTCGCTGGTGATGGCGTTAGTACGTAGGTTAACCCTATCGCTATACTTGCTGTAGAGTGGAGTCCACTTGTCCAGAATACCCTTCCATACAGTTAGCTGTTCGGTTGGTACCCCAAGCCGCTCGGCATTGGTGGTTGGAGTTCCCTGGCGTAGGTAATCGTTGCTGTTACGAATGTAGGGGTCGAAAAGAGAAATGGTTGTTGGAATACAGTTGCCAATAACTAGTGCCATAGTAGTAATTTTTTGTTGTTGATAATTAGTTTACTTGCAGCTGCCTCTGCTATTTCGAGGAGTGATGCAGCACAAAGTTATTGCTACCGCTAAGGCTAGATCAATAGGCCTATAGGTCTATTTTTAATCCTAAAAATGTCGCCTATTGCCTTTTTTTGTAAATTAGTACAAACAATGGCGCGCGTTAATGCCTGCCGCTATCAGGTTGGCTGCTGCTGGAATGTTGCCGGGATAAGGTACTGGTTAACGTGATCGATGAGGACATCGGGTAGCAATACCGGGATTCGCATTTGGCTTAGAATGCTATCTGGGTAGCCATGGTTGGCGCTACATGAGGAGAGAGTTTTGGCTGGAATGAAT
Source organism: Alistipes sp. ZOR0009 (assembly GCF_000798815.1). NCBI lineage: Bacteria > Pseudomonadati > Bacteroidota > Bacteroidia > Bacteroidales > Rikenellaceae > Alistipes > Alistipes sp. ZOR0009. The sequence goes on from NZ_JTLD01000023.1 coordinate 30,411, forward strand.
GCTCTTGCGTAGTCTTAGCAGCACCCGTAGGGGTGCATAGCAGGTGCAACCCCATTCTCCTTTCGCATATTGCTTCAGGTTGCTTCTGCTATTCCGAAAGCGCATTCCTGTAGGTTGGCAGCCTGAGGCTATCTCCATGCAAGCATCACGTGGCAGCAGGTACGTAGCATAGAATGGGGATATTTTAGCTACCTCAATGCTTGAGTGCCCCTATGCCATGCCACATGGCTGGTTTCGCCAGCCTTTGGCCTGCATGCTGTGACTTCCTTGCAAGCCCTCTATGCCTTTTATCCACCCTAAATCTTGGTCGAACGCACGGGTAAAATAGAAGCGCTGTTTTTTATGAGTGAAGAGGTGCAAAAGCTTCGAGGTCGGATTTTGAGGTTGCTGCAGAGCAGTACAAGCGTAGTGCCGAATATGGTTGGGTTTGGCATGGAGCTTACCTCCTGCGTGGTTTCCACGCATCGGCAGGTTGTTGCCTGCTGCGACATGCAGCGGGGATGCTACAGCTTTAGCCTGATAAAGGAAGGGTGCTTTATCCACCTCTCGTCGCTCTCCATCCCCTTCAACGAGTTCGAGAAGCTCATCCATAAGGATGATATCTCCCATTTCCGCCACGCCCAGCTCGCCTCCTACGCATACATCGAAATGCAGGAGGACGATTTGCCCTTCCGCTTTATGCTGCAATTCGAGTGCCGCATGCTGTATGCAGGCACCTACCGCCGCACCTTTTTTCGGTACCTCTTTTGGGAATATGATTGCTACGGCTACCACCCGATCCTAACTCTAAGCCTGCAGATAGTGCCCTTCTGCAACCAAAACGTTACCCATCGGGGGGTGTACCTGGTTAACCGCAAGGGAGGAGAGGTTGCCTACCGCACGTGTTACTCCCTTACCAAGCGCGATCAGGAGGTGCTTTCGCTAATAGCCAAAAGGTGCAGCTCGTCCGTTATTGCCGAACAGCTCCACATCTCGGAGTATACCGTTAGGGCGCATCGGCGCAGCATCTTCACCAAAATAGGCTGCCGCAGTGAGATTGAGTCGGTGCTCTACGCCAGCATGCTCGGTTTGCTATCCGACTAGGGGTGCTCTCTTAGCCGCTATACCTGCAGGAGATAAGGGGAAATGTTTATTTTAGAAGAAGTTAAACGGAGGTATACGGAAGGTAGCTTCAAGAAGTTATACGGAGGTAAACGGAAATATACGGAAGGTACACGGGAGTTAAACGGAAGTTACATGAAGGCTGGGAAGTAAAAGAAGTTAGAAGAAGTTAGAGAATGGTGGTTATCTCCCATCTCCCATCTCCCATCTCACATCGCATATCTAAATTCCGTGTCCTCTGTGTCTCTGCGTCTCTGTGTTAAAAAAGAAGTTAAACAGAGGTAGACCGAAGTTAAACGGAAGTTACATGAAGGCTGGGAAGTAAAAGAAGTTAGAAGAAGTTAGAGAATGGTGGTTATCTCTCTTCTCATATCTCTCTTCTCATATCTCCCATCTCATATCTCCCATCTCATATCTCCCATCTCATATCTCATATCTCATATCTCATATCTCACATCTCAAATCGCACATCTCATATCTCACATCTCACATCGCATATCTAAATCCCTGTGCCCTCTGTGTCTCTGTGTTAAAAAAGAAGTTAAACGGAGGTAGACCGAAGTTAAACGGAAGTTACATGAAGGCTGGGAAGTAAAAGAAGTTAGAAGAAGTTAGAGAATGGTGGTTATCTCTCATCTCATATCCCATCTCACATCTCAAATCCCACATCTCACATCGCATATCTCACATCTCATATCTCAAATCTAAATTCCGTGTCCTCTGTGTCTCCGTGCCTCTGTGTTTAATTGCTTTCTCAAATCTCATATCTCATATCTCTGTACTTAAAAATAGAGTTATACATCCCCAAAATAACTAGCTAACCCTTCGCTTAGCTGCCTAAGTTGGATGCATCTAAATAGTGGTAAATATGCATGTGTGCTATACTACTTATGCATCCGAATGGTGCTATAGATGCATCTGACACCACTACTTATGCACCTGTGTGGTAGTATTGCTGCATCTGTATAGGTGGTTCGCTGCTTAC
>NZ_JTLD01000024.1 GCF_000798815.1 Alistipes sp. ZOR0009
CGGAAAAATGCTAATCCATCAGCTGATCACCACTTCGACGCTCGGAAAAATGCTAATCCATCAGCTGATCACCACTCCGACGCTCGGAAAAATGCTAATCCATCAGCTGATCACCACTTCGACGCTCGGAAAAATGCTAATCCATCAGCTGATCACCACTTCGACGCTTGGAAAAATGCTAATCCATCAGCTGATCACCATTTAGACGTTCGGGAAAATGCTAATCCATCAGCTGATCACCATTTCGACGCTCGGAAAAATGCTAATCCATCAGCTGATGTCCATTTTTTAGGCTATCGGAGATGCCAATAGCCTACCGAAACGCTTAATAAAAGCTCAATTGGCTGGTCGTAGTTTCACACTAGTTGTATTGTTGGTAATTACCAAAACGAACTATAACGCTTGTATGCAGGGTGTCGAAAAAATATTTGACAAAACATTTTGTTAATTAAATACAATTTTCGAAATTTATGGCAGGTTCTCAAAACCCATACTCAAAAACCCGCATAGGTGGATTAACCAACAGCCATACTTCACCTGTGCATTAACAGTAACTAAAAAAATAAAATGCTATGACTAGAATTTTACAGGTTAACTTAAGTAGGCTACAGGTTAAGGAGCTAGGCTCGCTGGCGGCATTTTTAATTGCCAAGCTGACGGTGTTGGTAACAGGCAAGCATGTTCCTCAAAAGATGGTGGACACCATCACGGAAATTAAGGCTGATTTTGATGGGGCCGTTGGATCGAGCGCCAACCCGGAGCAGACCAAGGAGCTGCATGCGAAGGACGCCCTGTGCGACGCCTCGTTCCAGGAGCTGAAGGGGCTGGCCACCGCCGCCTCGCTGCGCCGCGACGAGAGCATCAGCAGCGCAGGCGAACGGGTGCTTACCGCCATCCGTCACCGTGGGTTCAACATGCAGAAGTTCCGTATTCCGGTTCAGGTGGATGCCATGAACCAGCTGCTTGGTGATCTTGCCGAGCCTGCAACGCTCAAAATAGATGTGGCCACCATAGACGCTACCGAGGTAGTGGCAAGGCTAAAAACGGAGGTAACCGATTTGGGCGACACCTGGCAGCATATACAGGAAGGTAAATCGGCCGACAGCCTTACCAGCATAGAGGCTACACGCAGGCTGCGCGCCTCGGTGGTGCAGGTGTTTAAGTACCTCGATTCGGTATCGGACTACGAGCCCGAGGTAGCTGCAGCCATCGAGCAGATTAACGGCGCCATCGCACCGTTTGCTACCACGCTTAAGAGCCGGGCAACCATCCGCGAAAACAAAAAAGATGATGATAAAAAGATTTCCAAATAGTCTGTGATAGCTTTTGGAGTTATTTTTGTGGCTGAAGGCGTAGCTCAATAAGAGCTGCGCCTTTTTTTGCATCGTTCCGATAACCATCAATGGCACCGTTTTGGCGTATTGCATCGTTAGGCAGCAACAATAAAAAAAGAGACACGGCACCGTATCCGTCGTTCGGCGAAGGCTCCTGCCTTCGTCGGCCCTATCATGGCAGGCTGCAGCCTGCAGAATAGATTCGGCAGAGGCGCAGCCTCTCCCGAACCGCGCTACGAACAATCCTTACCGCGTTTATTGGCATTTTTCAGATATCATCAACGGCACCGTATTGGCGCATTGCATCGTTAGGCAGCAACAATAAAAAAGAGACACGGCACCGTATCCTCCGTTCGGCGAAGGCTCCTGCCTTCGTCGGTCCTATCATGGCAGGCTACAGCCTGCAGAATAGATTCGGCAGAGGCGCAGCCTCTCCCGAACCGCGCTACGAATAACCCTTACCGCGTTTATGGGCATCATCCAGATATCATCAACGGCACCATATTGGCGCATTACGCCGTTAGGCGACAACAATAAAAAAGAGACACGGCACCGTGTCCGTCGTTCGGCGAAGGCTCCTGCCTTCGTCGGTCCTATCATGGCAGGCTACAGCCTGCAGAATAGATTCGGCAGTGGCACAGCCTCTCCCGAACGGCGCTACGAACAACCCCTACCACGTTTATTGGCATTTTTCAGATATCATCAACGGCACCGTATTGGCGCATTACGCCGTTAGGCAGCAACAATAAAAAAAGAGACATGGGCACCGTGTCCGTCGTTCGGCGAAGGCTCCTGCCTTCGTCGGTCCTATCATGGCAGGCTATAGCCTGCAGAATAGATTCGGCAGAGGCGCAGCCTCTCCCGAACGGCGCTACGAATAACCCTTACCACGTTTATTGGCATCTTTCAGATATCATCAACGGCACCGTATTGGCGCATTACGCCGTTAGGCGACAACAATAAAAAAGAGACACGGGCATCGTGTCTCTGCGAGGCTGCGCGCAATGGTTGGGCGCTACAGCGAGTAGTCGCCAGCGGCCTCGGGCTGGTACACCAGCTTCTCGATGCGGATGGTGGTTTGTCCCGCGGGTACGGTCCAGCTCACCTCGTCGCCCACCCGGTAGCCAATAATGGCGGCGGCAATGGGCGATAGAATGGAGATCTTGTTCTGCTTCAGATCGGCATGCTCGGGGTAAACCACCTGTATGGTCATGGTTTTGCCCGTCGAGGCTATGAATATTTCGACAATGGAGTTCATGGTCACCACCGTGGCCGGAACCTTTTTGGGCTCCACCGCCTTGGCCTTTCGCAGCTCCTGAATAAGGGCGCTGGCCTCGGATGGGTTAATCTTGCTTTGTGCGATCGCCTCTTTAAGCGCCGCCTGAATTCGTTCTATATCCTGCGAATTCATGGTAATTTGTCTCATAACTTTTTCTTTTTAATTAATAATAGTGGGTATGCTGATACAAAAACGTCCTGCGGAAACTACCGCAGGACGTTGTATAGTACAATCTGCAAGTAGCAACTCTACGATGGGGCTACCATCGCGTTAAGCTTTGCGGCCCATTTCTTGGCCATCTCGATGCTTTCGAAAACCGAAGGGCTGTAGCCCGAGTCGTACAGCTCGATAAGCACGTCGCTCTCCCCCTTCTTGATGGGGGTAGCCGCCAGGCAAACCCTATCGACAATAGATACCGAGCCCGACGAGCGCGAGACGTTGCTTACCCGAATGGCGTTAAAGGCCGTTAGCGGCACCACCAGGCTGCTTTCTACGCCTCCGATATTCTTATTATAGTACAGCGTTTTGCTGGCCGCATCGAGGCCCAAAAAGTAGGTCTCGTTGCAGAAGTCGTACTCCGATACGTTTACGTTCTTCTCCTTAGCGGCGTTAAGCAGCTGCTGAATTCTTTTTTCTCCCTTTTTTTGGCTATGCTTGTGTATAAACACAACGGGTATAACAAAAGCAGCAATAGCCGCAATACCTATTAGTACCGATCCCATATCAACTTCTTTTTTTGTAATGATGTAAATGTCCTATACGGACGTTAAGTAGCGGTTATCCTTACAAGACGCTAACGGCCTGTTGCTGCTGAAACGGCAGCAATCGTGCATGTACAATCAGCAGATATCCGCTTGGGGGTACAACAGCGTCAGTTTTTTTGGTCGTTCGGATAAGCTCGCGCTAAGTAGCTACAAAGTCAAAAGAAGCGCACCATCTTATAGCCGCTTACCTCTGCTTGTAAAAAAACTAAAGGGCAAGTACGCTACTACCAAAAGTAGTTAAAGGGAAAGATCAGCTCCGAAATGGGGAGGCTCGGGTAAATATGCCTCGAGATATGAATAAAGATGCCGGTAACGGAGGCCATCCTCATCTCGGATCGGGGAATAAAGCCCCAAATGCCAGAGGAGAAGCAGGAGCTACGCTCGCTGATTACCTGCTTGGCCGAGTAGGACGACTGCTGATTACGGGCATCGTACGATCCGAAGTAGGGATTTACATCGAAGGTCATCTCGGCAGATGCCGTGCTCGATGCAACGATACGACCTTGCTCGGCTACATAGCTATAGCGCTCGGCATTTACGTAGGTAAATAGCAGAATAAATGCAACGGCTATGTATTTGGCAAGTCTATTCATTGCGGCAAAGGTAGCAACATAAACCACAAAACCCAACTATAGGGCCTTTGGCTAGTTTATTTGGAAAACAATTGGAATGGTGTAGGAAACACGAACCGCCACGCCCTTCTTTTTGGCAGGCGTCCAAGCGGGCGATGCCTTTACCACCTTCACCACCTCCTGATCTATGAGCGGCACCACGCCCCTAAGTATGGTAATGTGCGACAGGCTTCCATCCTTCTCCACCACAAACTGTACATAAACCGTGCCTTGAATCTTCGAATCCATGGCCTGTTCAGGATATTTCAGATTGCGTGCAATGTAGCTTCTAAAGGCCGACACGGCATCCTTCCCCTCAAACTGGGCCATATCGTCGGGGGTATTCTCAATCACCTCCTCGTCTTCGGTGGCCGCCTCCTGCTGCTTTAGGAAGAGCGAGGCGTCGGCATCGATAGAGTCCTTAGCGGCTTCGGTGGCCTTACCGTTACCGAGCTCGGTGGCGGTGCCATCCTGCACAATGGTGATGCTGCCGGCCAGCTCGTTCTTCTTCTCGGCCTTAATGGGGTTGTTGGGAAGATCGTCGAAGGTTAGGGGTTCTTTGGGTAAATCGGGAATGGGCTCGTCCTCGATCTTGATCTTGGAGAGCATGTTTACCTCCACGTTGGTCTCCCGCTCCTCGTTCATCACGTTTACAACAATGGCGGGGATGGCTCCCAGCAGTATGGCACTACCAGCAACCACAAGCAAGGCTCTTCCTAGGCGCTTATTGGCATCTCTTCTAAGTTCGTAAGCACCATACTTTTTGTTACGTCCCTTGAAAACAATGTCGCACCACTCCTTCGAAAATATATCTTGCTTTGAAAACATCTGTTGCAGAAAGCCCAATTAGTAAACAATTGCATAAAACATGGTAAAGATAACCGAATATGGCAATGGCGATACCCCATTTTGCAAATATTGAGTGTAGCCAAAAAGGAAGCCCCCCATGGCAAATGCCAAAAGAGGGCTTCGAAGTATATTTGCTCTATCAGTTTTCGGCACTAGGCGTACACTCTAGGCGATACTTCGCCTCTAAGTACAAGTAGCCCGTTCATGGCTAGGGCTGCCATCTCGTCTTCGCCAGGGTAAACAACCACTGGTGCTACAAACGATACCATATCCTTAACGTACTCTACGATGTGTGGGTTGTGCGCCATTCCGCCAGTAAGGATAACAGCATCCACCTTGCCCTTAAGCACGGCAGCCATCATACCAATCCACTTACAGATATTGTACGACATGGCATCCTGAATAAGCTTCGCTTCGGCATCGCCAGCCTCCATCTTAAGCTGTAGCTGGTAGGCGTCGTTGCTGCAGGTGTAGCCAACAAGACCACCCTTACCGCAGATGATTTTCTTAATCTGCTCGTGGGTATACTCTCCGCTAAAGCATAGCTTAGCCAGCTGACCAGCAGGTAGCGTACCAGCGCGCTCGGGCGAGAATGGACCTTCGCCATCCAACGCGTTGTTTACATCAACCACGCGCCCTTGACGGTGAGCACCTACCGAGATACCACCACCAAGGTGGGCTACAACTAGGTTCATCTCCTCGTACTTCTTGCCAACCTGAGTGGCGTAAATACGGGCAATAGCCTTCTGGTTTAGGGCATGGAAGATTGAAAGGCGAGAGAAAAGTGGATGTCCAGCAAAACGGGCAACCTCCTCCATTTCGTCTACAACCACTGGATCGGCAATGTAAGCAGCTGCACCAATAGCCTTGGCAATATCGTCTGCAATCAGACCACCAAGGTTGCTGGCATGCTCGCCCATCACCCCTTTACGTAGGTCGGCCTTTAGGGCATCATTTACGCCGTAAACACCCGACTCTATTGGCTTAACCAAGCCACCACGGCCTACAACCGCCTTAATAGAGGTCAAGTCGATACCAGCCTCCTTCAGCTCCTTTAGGATTACCTCCTTGCGGAACTCGAACTGGTCGGTGATCTTTTCGAATGGCTGCAGCTCTTCGGTCGAGTGCTTGATATTTTTTAGAAATACGTTCTTATCGTTGGCGTAAACAGCAATTTTGGTTGATGTTGAGCCAGGATTGATTGCCAATATTATGTAGCTATCCATCTTATTTTGGTTTCTTTATTCTACGATTCTTTTTACTTGATGCCTACTAAAGATTCGACTGCGCCATCAGCGAGGCTGTTGCAATGCAGTAAAGCTTAGATTTGGCACTCTCGCTTCTGGACATTACGATTACCGGCTTCGACGTTCCCTGGATGAAACCACCCAGCTCGGCACCGGCAAAGAGCATAAGCCCCTTGTAAAACGAGTTGCAAGCTTCGATACTTGGGAATATGAGCACATCGGCATCGCCATCAACAGGTGTTGGAATGCCCTTTATCTCTACGCTCTTAGGATCGCAAGCTAAAAATACGTCCAACGGCCCATCTATGGTACAAGCTGGCAGCTGCCCGCGCTTTGCCATCTGGCAAATGGTAGCGTCAACCAGCGTGTTAGGCATCGACTCGGTTGGCTTCTCTACAGCGCTAATAAGGGCCACCTTGGGATTCTCAATCCCAAAACGGTTGGCCATCTTTACCGAGTAGCCAACCATTGCCACCTTCTGCTGAAGCGTTGGAAATGGTATTACGGCTGGATCTGAGATGAAAAGGAGCTTCCTATAGGCGGGGATTTGCAGCGCACAAACGTAGCTCATAACCGCACCTGGCAGCATTAGGCCCTTTTCCTTATCCAGCACAGCCTTCAGGAACTTATCGGTGTTAATCAGCCCCTTCATTACCATATCCACCTCGTTATTTCGAGCCATGCGCACGGCTTCCTGCGCCGCAGCAATGTCATTCGAAATGTTGATGATGGTAAACTTTGAGGGATCAATACCTTCAGCCTTCGACTTGTCAACTATCTTTTTCTCATCACCTATCATAAAAGCCTCGACGAGACCATTATCAACTGCTTCGGAGATGGCACCTAGGGTGTTTTCGTCCTGGGCAAGCACTACGGCAACACGGCTTTTTATGCCGTTGCCTTTTAACCTTTCAATAAGCTCATCAAGACTTTTGATAGGGGTCATATAATTGAAGTTTTAGGTTATTTCGCAACAAGCGCAGCAAGCGCAATAGAGTATAGCTTCGATTGGGAAGAGTCTCCACGCGACGAAAGCACCGCAGGAGCCTTAGTTCCGCATACAATAGCACCAAGTTCGGCGCCACAAAGCTTGGTAACGGTCTTGTAGAACACGTTTCCAGCCTCGATATTGGGGAAAAGAAGGCAGTCTGCATCACCTGCAACCTCGCCACCTACACCCTTAATTTGGGCAACTTCGGCATCAATGGCCACATCCAACGAAATAGGTCCATCCAAAACACCGCCGCGAAGCTGCTTACGCTCCGACATTTTTGCCAAGATAGAGGCCTCCACGCACGATGGCATGCTTGGTAAAACCTTTTCAGATGCGGTAATGGCAGCCACCTTTGGCTTTTCGATGCCAAGCATCATGGCACACTCTATAAGGTAGTTGGCGATGGCCGTTTTTTGGTTCAAATCTGGATATGGAATAACCGCCACGTCGCTTACAAATAGCAGCTTGTGGTAGGTTGGAATTTGCATTACAGCAACATGGCTTAAAACACCTTTAGGAGGAAGCAAACCATTCTCCTTATTCAGAATAGCACGCATGTAGTTATCGGTGCTCACCAAACCCTTCATTAGAATATCGCCCTCACCTGCATTGATCAGCTCTACAGCCTTACGTGCCGCTTTAATCTCGTTAGGCTCGTGAACAACTACAAACTTAGCAACATCAATGCCCTCTTCGGCACAAACCTTATGAATGGTATCCTTATCGCCAACCAGGGTTCCGTCAACCAATCCCTTATCGATTGCCATACTAACGGCTCCAATGGTATGGGAGTCATTGGCATAGGCAGCAACAATACGTTTCTTACTCCTTGTCTTAAGAAGATCAAACATTTGATCTAGTTTGCTAATTGCCATAATGCGTTTTAATTTACAATTATTACCGTTTCGCTTTATTTGCTTTCAATTTCGCACTAAAAGTAACACTTTTTATAATAATCAAAAAGCACACACCCAAAATAATTTAGAAACCAGTTTTAAATTTTATGTAAAAAGGCCCTGCTCCTCTTTTTAGCAATGGTGCCAAGGCTACCCAAATAAAAAGGGGGAGCAACCGCTCCCCCTTCTCGTTATATCGTCGTAACGATTACTTCTTAGATAGAATATGCATGGTGTCGGTTGCAATAACCAGCTCCTCGTTAGTTGTACAAACCATCATCTTAACCTTCGATGCTGGCTTGGTAAGTACCTTATCCTTACCGCGTACACCCTTGTTGCCTTCAAAGTCAAAGTCAACACCTAAGAATGCCAGCTTTTCGCCCATAAACTCGCGAAGGTTTGGATCATTCTCGCCAACACCACCGGTAAATACAATAAGATCAACCCCACCCATTGCGGCAGCATACGATCCTATGAATTTAAGGATGCGGTAGAAGTACATATTCAAAGCCAGCTGTGCGCGGTCGTTACCCTCTTCTGCTGCCGACTCTACGTCACGCATATCAGATGAAAGTTCGGTAACACCCTTAACACCGCTCTCCTTGTTAATCAAGTCGCTAACGCCCTTGATGTCCAAGTTTTCCTTATCGGCCAAGAAAAGAAGTACCCCTGGATCAACGCTACCGCTACGGGTACCCATCATCAATCCATCAACAGGGGTAAAGCCCATTGAGGTATCGATAGATTGTCCCTTATCAATAGCAGTGATAGATGCACCATTACCAAGGTGGCAGGTTACAATCTTACTCTCTTCGAACTTTAAGCCTGTAATTTGGCATGCCTTTTCGGCAACAAACTTATGGCTAGTTCCATGGAATCCGTAGCGACGGATACCATACTTTTGGTAAAACTTATATGGTATTGCGTATAGGAACGCCTTTGCAGGCATTGTTTGGTGGAAAGAGGTGTCAAACACGGCTGTTTGAGGTACGTTTGGAAGAATTGCTTCCATAGCCTCAATACCCTTCATGTGTGCAGGATTGTGAAGTGGTGCCAGCTCAAAAAGTTTGGTGATACCAGCCTTTACATCTGCATCAATAAGCACGCTTTCCTTAAAGTGCTCGCCACCATGGGCAACACGGTGTCCTACTGCATCAATTTCGTTTACGCTGCTAATCACACCATGCTCCTTATCTGTAAGGGCATTAATGATTAGGTTAATACCTACGGTATGATCAGGAATTGGTTGGGTAACCTTATACTTATCCTTACCTGTTGGCTTGTGGGTTAGAATTCCGTCTGGAAGACCAATACGCTCCACCAAACCTTGTGCAAGAACATCGTTCTCTGTTTCACTTTTCATTACAAGCAGCTGGTACTTAACAGACGAGCTACCGCAGTTCAGAACTAATATATTCATTATATGTGTAGTTTTAGTCAACTCAAAACTCTATTTTCCGGCCGCTTGATTAGCAGTTATTGCCACTAGGTTAACGATATCTTCAACAGAGCAACCTCTAGAAAGATCGTTTATCGGAGCCGCCATACCTTGTAGTACTGGACCAATAGCCTCAGCATGAGCTAGTCGTTGCACTAACTTATAGGTAATGTTACCCGTTTCAAGCGTTGGGAATACAAGAACGTTTGCCTGTCCGGCAATTTCGCTACCCGGAGCCTTACTTCGACCAATGGCTGGAACAATAGCTGCATCCGACTGAAGTTCCCCATCAATTTGCATATCAGGAGCCATCTCCTTGGCCAAACGTGTAGCCTCTACCACCTTGTCAACCATTTCGTGCTTTGCGCTACCCTTAGAGGAGAAGCTTAGCATGGCTATTTTAGGTTCAAAGCCAGCAATCGCACGTGTTGTCTTTCCTGTAGCCACGGCTATTTCTGCAAGTTCCTGTGCTGTTGGATTGGGATGTACTGCACAATCTGCAAATACCATCAAACCATCATTTCCATACTCCTTATCCTTCAAAATCATAATAAAAGCGCCAGAAACAACGCTAATACCAGGAAGCGTTTTTACATATTGGAATGCAGGACGAAGCACATCTCCAGTAGTGTTTGCTGCACCAGCAACCTCTCCGTCTACATCACCACATTTAATCATAAGAGTGGCCAAGTAAAGCGGATCTACGATTAACTTTTCTGCAGCCTCTGGCGTTAACCCTTTGCTCTGACGAAGCTCGAGCATCTTGTTAACGTAAATATCCTTTTTGGGGTTGTTATTTGGATCTACCACCTCAGCCTTCGAGATATTTGTCAGGCCATTTTCGGTAGCAAGTCTAGAAATCTCCTCAGGATTGCCAATTAATACTAGGTTCGCAATTCCTTCCTGAAGAATAATATCAGCCGCTTTTAGTGTTCTGATTTCAGTCCCTTCAGGCAGCACGATCTTTTTCCCGTGCTTTTTGGCATTTTCCTTAATATTACGGAGTAAATCCATTGTATTTCTGATAATTAAACTGGTTAAAAATTGTGCTTCAAAGGTAGGTGAAATTTTCCCGACCCTCTAATATTTAACATTATTTCTCACACCTATAAATATATAATTCCCAGCAATATACAACCATCATCAAAAAAATCATATTTGTTATTTTATTAACAATAAATATGTTACAAAAAGGCTTCTACCCCTAGCTCCCCCTCCCTCTATTTTTTAATATCTTTAGCGCACAAAATAGCGATCAATGAACTCCTTAAATTACCCATCCCTACTGGCCGAGTTGGCCAGCTCCATTAAAGGCGATCTCCGTTACGACTACACTCATTTAACCATATACTCCACTGATGCTTCGGCTTATAGCGAACGACCTATTGCCGTTGCTTTTCCAAAAGATAACGATGACCTTCGAGCGATAATCGATTTTTCAAATAAGCATAAGGTTCCCATCATACCACGAGCAGCAGGGACTTCGCTTGCAGGACAAGTTGTAGGACAAGGAATTGTGGTTGATATTTCGAAGAATTTTACTTCAATTCTGGAAATCAACGAAAAGGAGCATTGGGTGCGAGTACAGCCAGCAGTCATTTTGGATGAGCTAAACCTTGCAACCAAAAAGTATGGACTATTCTTTGGTCCAGAAACATCTACCGCCAACCGGTGTATGATTGGAGGAATGATTGGAAACAACTCGTGCGGTTCGCATTCGGTGGTATACGGAAGCACTCGCGACCACCTATTGGAGGTAAAAATGCTTCTATCGGATGGAAAAGAAATTCTATTTAAGCCAATTACAAAATCAGAGTTCAAGGAAAAGTTAGATGCAGATGGTGTTGAAGGTTGCATTTATCGCAAAATCAATACGCTCCTATCCCAACCCGAAAATGTAGAGGAAATAAAAGCACAATTCCCGGAACCAGCGCTCAAAAGACGAAATACAGGATATGCGCTAGATCTTCTTATTGACAACAGCATTTTTGGAACATCAGAAGAAAAAATAAACCTATGCTCACTAATTGCAGGATCGGAAGGTACCTTAGGGTTGATAACAGAGGCCAAGCTAAACTTGGTTCCACTCCCACCTAAAGAGAAAGCCTTAATTTGCATCCATTTAAGTACGTTAGAGGAAGCGTTTAAGGCAAACTTAGTTGCCTTAAAAAGCAAGCCTACTGCAGTTGAGCTGATGGATAAGAACATTCTCGACCTCACAAAAGGTAACATAGAGCAAAGTCGTAACCGTTTTTTTGTAGAGGGAGAGCCTGCTGCCATTCTTATAATTGAGCTAGCAGAAGATACGAAAGAGGCAATTACCTCCAAGTATGACGCAATTGTATCTGAAATGAAGGCCAACGGCTTTGGATACCACTACCCCATCGTTTGGGGATCTGACACATCCAAGGTGTGGAGCTTAAGGAAAGCTGGACTGGGAGTTCTTTCAAATATGAAAGGCGATGCAAAGCCAGTTTCGGTTATTGAAGACACCGCAGTAATTCCAGAAAGGCTTCCTGCATACATGAATGATTTTCAGGAAATACTAAAAAAATACGGGCTAGACTGTGTATACCATGCCCATATTGGGAGCGGAGAACTTCACCTTCGTCCTATTCTCAACTTAAAAAACCCCAATGATGTAATTCTTTTTAAAGAAATAGCTACCGATGTGGCTATTCTGGTAAAAAAACATCGCGGTTCGCTAAGCGGAGAGCATGGTGATGGTAGGCTTAGAGGCGAATTTATTCCATTAATGGTTGGGGAACGCTGCTACCAAATGATGAGAGAAGTCAAGCAGGCTTTTGATCCTCACAACATCTTCAATCCAAATAAGATTGTTGATACACCAGCAATGAACACCTTCCTTCGATATCAGCAAAATTCAGCGAACAAAGAATATAGCACCATTTTTGACTACTCGGAGTCTGAAGGCTTTTTAAGGGCAATCGAGCGATGCAACGGCTCTGGAGATTGCAGAAAGACAATCCTTGCAGGAGGTACAATGTGCCCCAGCTATATGGCCACCAAAGATGAAAATAAGACCACCAGAGCGAGGGCCAATATGCTGCGAGACGTGCTAACAAATAGCGCCAAACCATTTGAAAGCCAAGAGTTATATGATATACTAAGCCTCTGCCTATCATGCAAAGGATGTAAGTCAGAATGTCCGTCGAATGTTGACATGGCCAAATTAAAAGCTGAGTTTTTGCAGCATTACTACGATGCTAAAGGCATTCCTCTTAGAGCTAGGCTTATTGCATACATCACCTACATCTATAAGGTTGGTAGTGTAGCACCACGAATTACGAACTTCTTTATGGGAACTAAAGTAATTGCCAATCCAATTCAAAAATTACTTGGCTTTAGTGAAAAAAGAAACCTTCCCTTACTCCATAAGCACACGCTAAAAAGTTGGCATAAAAAAGCCAATAAGTCCCTTTCTCAAACAAAAAAAGTAGCCTTCTTCAACGACGAATTCACCAACTATAATGATGTAGAGGTTGGAATGAAAGCTATTTTGCTTCTTCAAAAGTTAGGCTATCAGGTTATCTTCCCAGAGCATTTAGAAAGTGGAAGAACCTACATATCCAAAGGCTTTGTTCGTACAGCCAAAAGAATAGCCAACAAGAATATCGAAATGCTGTTCCCCATAATAAAAGATAATATCCCTCTAATAGGAATAGAACCTTCTGCTATTCTATCTTTTAGGGATGAATATCCAGATCTAGCAACCTCAGAGAACAAGGAAAAAGCAGCACATCTATCCAAAAATTCATTTTTAATTGATGAATTTTTGATGAAGGAGATGCAAAAAGGAGCAATAACCCAAAGCCAGTTTACGAAAGAACCTCTGAATATTCATTTTCACGGACACTGCCAACAAAAGTCTATTGCTACAACGGCAGCAACCCAGTACATTTTAGATTTTCCGGAAAACTATAGCGTCCAAGAAATTAAATCGGGATGCTGCGGAATGGCAGGATCATTTGGATACGAGAAAGAGCATTACGATCTTTCCATGGCCATCGGAGAGCTGGTTTTATTTCCAGCTGTAAGAAATACTTCTGATACTACAGTAATTGCAGCTCCAGGAACAAGCTGTAGGCACCATATAATGGATGGAACAGGAAAAAAAGCAGTACATCCAATTGAAGTTCTATACCATGCTCTAATTTAATAAAACGATTTTTACCGTGGGCACTTCATCATACTAGGGGCGTTACAGGAGGTAAACTTTTTACCTCAAAAAACGCTATATTGCAAAAAATTTGGAAAAGCAATTGCTATGAGTAAAGTTACGATCAAAAGTTTTGAGGAATTAGAAAAGTTAGTAGGCCAAGAACTTGGCATTTCGAACTGGCATCAAATCTCTCAAGCACAAATTAACCAATTTGCTGATGCAACAATCGACCATCAATGGATTCACACTGATCCAGAAAAGGCTCAAAAAGAATCTCCATTTGGGAATACGATTGCTCACGGTTACCTAACCCTATCACTACTTCCCTTTCTTTGGGATCAGATAGTGGAGGTTTCCAATCTTAAGCTGCAAGTAAACTATGGCATTGAAAAGTTAAAGTTCAACCAGCCAGTACTTGTTGATAGTAAAGTTCGTTTGGTAGCAAAGGTTGTTAGCGCAGTAAATTTAAGAGGCGTAACCAAGGCAACAATTGGTGTAAAGCTAGAAATTGACGGAAATAAGAAGAGTGCCTACGACGGTGAAATTGTATTCCTATACCACTTTAACGGCTAATTCATCTCAACATAAAATAGAAAGCCATTCCAAATCTGGGATGGCTTTTATTTTACACACCTACAAATAAGAACATTACACCAATAAATTATAAAACAACAGCAAAAATAACAATGTATGCTTTAAGTAATACAAACATACATCAATAATGCAAACGTTTGCGCTAAATATACAGTCTTGATTATGTAAGCTACGGTTTTATTGATGCTCATTTCTTAGCAGGTCATTTACCGTTTTTACAGGATTAAATGTTACAATTGGAACCTCCACAAATAGCGTAATCCAGTTGCTCATTGCTCCATTCCAAAGACCGGGCAACTCCATCGCCTTCAACTCCCTTCCATCCTTACTTTTGACAGAAATAAATCCAGTCTTAGGATCCCTAAAGTTTCGCAAATCAAACTTACTTCCGTCATAACGTTTAACACCACACACCAGATCTACAGGATTAAAATGGGTGGAACTATCAAATATAGCCTTTTGCTCAGGAGATTTTAAGTCAATTTGCGAACTTTCGACAACCTGCAGGGAAGAATGTCCTTCTGAATTGATGGCAATAAAAGGGCCACCACCAGGTTCCCCTGTATTCTTCACCATTCCACAAACCCGAATTGGGCGGTCGAGCATTTTTTTTACATAATCTATCTTTGCGGCATTTTCCATCGACTTATAGGTCGTACTATCCTCATTAATGAGGGACAGTAAGCTTATGATGTCTTCATCAATAATTTCACCATCAGTCAAAGACTTCAAAACCTTAAAAAGTTTTGATTGAACATCTAACAAAATTCCAGCCAGCAATTTTTTGTAACGAATAGTCTCTCCTTTCAAGGAATCAGGAACAACATTGTCAATGTTTTTTATAAAAATAAGATCACCATCAATATCATTCAAGTTTTCGATTAGCGCCCCATGACCTGCAGGCCTAAAAACAAGTTTCCCGTCGCGATCTCTAAAGGGGGTGTTGTCCAAATTCACTGCAATAGTATCTGTTTCTGGCTTTTGAATAGAATAGTCAACAACAAATTTCACATTACTTTCTGATAAAGCAGAAGTAGCTTTACCCACCTCATCCTTGAATAGATTTAAATGCTGAGGAGAAACCGTGAAATGAACAAATACTTTACCGTCCTTTGTTTGGGCATAAGCCATTCCCTCTGAGAGATGCTCCGCAGCAGCAGTTCTACCTCCATTGTCGTAAGAATGAAATTTTATCAATCCCTTGGGTAAACTCCCATAGCTTAGACCAACCTCTTCTAAAACCAACGAAAGTATAGCTTGACAAGATTGAGAGTTTAACACATCTAGGTCAATACCATTGACATCCATCAGTTTTTTAAGTTCGGGATAGAATGCAAAGTTTTCGATACGATCGAAAAACTGTTTCACATCAGGGTATTCGCGGAAAACGAATGAACAATCCGTCCCTTTATCAAAATGTCCAATCGCTTCATATAGCGATTTAAACATTCGGGTTGCTGCACCCGAAGCTGGAACAAACTTCACAATTTTTCCACTATAAGCCTCGTATTTAGAAATATAATAAGCATGCAGATATTCTTCTACCTTTATTATTCCATTTCCAATTATTGCTGGGGCTTGAAGAAACAGAAAGGGAAAACCTTCGTTAAACATCTTTAGCTGATCCTCAATCACACCAAGGTCTAGTCCTAATGCTACAATATCGCTTCTATCCCGTTCTAAAACCATAATGCTACTTTTTTGTCAACTTAGACATAAACTTTTCGGTATCAATAATAAATCTCGAGTGGGTTCCTTTTCCAATAATCCCCTCTTCATCCTCTGCTACAATGTCAAATGTCAGTTTTTTACCATCAACCGCAGTAAGCGTTGCTGTAGCCTTAACTAACATTCCAATTGGAGTTGCTTTAATGTGCGTAGAAGAAATTTCTGTACCGACAGTATTAAAACCTTCTGGCAAATAAGAACCAACAGCATTTAATGCCGCGTTTTCCATAAGGGCAATCATCGCTGGCGTAGCAAATACTTCAACTAAACCAGAACCATAATGTGCTGCAGAATCGGTAAATTCTACTCTTTTCTCTGATGTAAACACTAAACCGACTGGTAGGCTAAACTCCATATTTTCAACTATTAAAGATTCAGAACAAATTTAAACAAAAAGGAGGCTTTCGCCTCCTTCTATTATATCAAAAAATCATTTATTTCAGTTTTTCGGCCATTGCCAATGCCAACTCATCGCATTGCGCATACTTATCTGCCGTTGGAATTCCATAAATATCAACAGGCTCTGCAACAAGATTCCAGCCAATACTTTCGTGGAATTTTTTGAGATTTTTCACACCTCCTCCGTTCCAACTAAATGAACCAAATAAACCTAACTCTCTTCCTTTTACACCCATATGTTCAAGTTCTCGAGTCAAATTTTCCATCAATGGAAACATTTCGCTATTGTATGCACAGCTTCCCAGAATTACTCCCTTATACCTCCAAATTTCGTTTATTAACGTAGATATATGGGTTTTAGAAACATCATGAATTCTTATTTTTTTGATGCCCTGCTCCGCAATTTTTCGAGCAATATGATCCGCAATTTGCTCCGTGTTACCATACATTGAGGCATATATAATCACAACCCCATTTTCGGCCTCCATTTTACTCCATCTATCATACAAACCAAGAACAACTTCTGGATTTGATCGCCAAACGGGACCATGCACCGGACAAACAGCCTTAACAGGCACTCCATCCAACTTTTTGAAAGCCTTCTGTACCATATTCGCATACTTCCCAACAATATTCGAAAAGTAACGACGCATTTCTTCCTCGTAGTAGGCAAACTCAATCTCATCATCAAATACTCCGCCATCAAGAGTCCCGAAACTGCCAAAGGCATCTCCCGAGAATAAAACTTGCTCAGTCACATCATAGGTCATCATCGTCTCCGGCCAATGCACCCAAGGCGTCATAACAAATTTCAAATGATGATATCCAAGAGATAGCTCCTCTCCGTCCTCGACTTGCTTAAGATTCTCCGTAACGCCCCAGTATGCCTCTACAACCTTAAAAGTCTTCGAATTACCAACTATTTTAACATTCGGATAACGCTGGATGATCGCCTTGATTTCACCAGAATGATCCAACTCCATGTGATTAATGATAAGATAATCTAGCGTACGTCCCTCCAGCAGCTCTTCTACTTTATCTACAAATTCGGTTGATACACCTGATTCTATAGTATCAACTAGCGCCGTTTTTTCATCTTTAATCAGATAGCAGCTATAGGCAACACCATTAGGAAGTGGCCACATATTCTCAAAAAGATGCTTTTTACGATCGTTGGCACCAAGCCAATATATTTTACCTGTAACTTTTTGTGGTTTCAGCATTACAACTCGTTTTTCATGTTTTCACCGCAAATATACCTTATTTGGACTCATTCTAAGAATATTTCGGCAACAAAATGGGCATATTCATCCCTGTCTTTTCAACTTTTTAAGAAGAAATAAGTCAAGTTATCTAATTTCTAACTTGCTAAAACCTATCTTCAAAATTAATTCCAAATAGTCATAATACTGTAAAAAATATAATCTGAAATAAAAAAGCCCCTTTACTATTCAGATATTTTTTATTTTTGGAGCGGCAAAATTTGGAGAAAAAGAAAATCAAGAATTCTCTTACGCGCCTATTGGATTTGCCAATAAATGACGTTTGAGAACATAAAGCATGCATCGAAATGAAGAGAGTTATGGTAGTAACCGGGGGAGGCGACTGTCCTGGTTTAAATGCGGTAATCCGCGGAATCGTTAAAAGAGCAGCACAAGAGAAAGATTGGGAAGTTGTAGGTTGCATCCAAGCTTACGACGGAATTTTAAGAGAGCCAACTGAAATAAAAGTCCTTGACGAAAAATCTGTTGCAGGAATTCACGTTCAAGGAGGTACTATTATTGGCACAACCAATAAGGGAGGCCCCTTTGCTTGGCCTGTAAAGAATGCTGATGGAACTTACTCGTTCATCGACAGATCAGATGAAATGATCAGAAAGATTCAGTACCTTGGAATTGATGCTGTTATATCTATCGGTGGTGATGGATCTCAGAAA
Source organism: Alistipes sp. ZOR0009 (assembly GCF_000798815.1). Lineage (NCBI taxonomy): Bacteria > Pseudomonadati > Bacteroidota > Bacteroidia > Bacteroidales > Rikenellaceae > Alistipes > Alistipes sp. ZOR0009. The sequence continues at coordinate 18,253 of NZ_JTLD01000024.1, forward strand.
ATTTCTCAATCCCTATTTGAAAAAGGGCTGAATGTAGTTGGTGTTCCAAAAACAATAGATAACGACCTATCGTCGACTGACTACACTTTTGGTTTTCAAACTGCCGTTCAAATTGCATCAGATGGCATCGATCGTCTTGTAACCACTGCGGCATCTCACAACCGTGTTCTTATCATGGAGGTTATGGGACGCAATGCAGGTTGGATTGCACTTCACGCAGCAATTGCAGGAGGAGCAGACGTGTGCTTGATTCCTGAAATTCCATACGATATTACCAAAGTTGCAGAGAAAATCAACTCTCGCTACAATAAGGGCAGAGGATTTGCCATTGCAGTAGTTGCTGAAGGTGCTCTTGCCAAGGATGGTACAATGGTTTACGAAAAGCCAGATGAAGTTGGCTACGAAAACCTTCGTTTAGGTGGCATTGCCTCAAAAATAATGAAAGAACTAAAGGCTGCTGGAGTTGAAGCGGACATGAGAGAAACAGTTCTTGGACACCTTCAACGCGGAGGTAGCCCTGTTGCCTATGATCGTATTCTTGCAACTCAATTCGGAGTAAAAGCATTTGAGCTTGTTCTTGAAGGCAAGTTTGGTGAAATGGTAGCTTACCGTCACCCTGAAATTATTGGCGTTCCATTCTTAGAGGCGGTAGATCGTCCTAACTTCGTTCAACCAGATAGCGCTTTGGTTTCTGCAGCAAAGGGAATTGGAATATCATTCGGAGATTAATTTAATCGCTTTAATAAAAAAGAGGGACATTACAGTTCCTCTTTTTTTATGTCTATATCCCAAAAATTGGACACAGGCATTATCTTAAAATGAAAATTTAAAAGACAAATATCCTGTCAATATCAGAAAGCAACTCGTCATACTGCTTTATTGAGTAATCAATAAATTCGTTTTCATGCATTCCACCAAGAACCTGATCCATTTCTTCATCGTTATCATACAACATCTTACGGAATGGATCTTGATAGTCCTTTAGCCTCGATGCATAAATTTGTTTTTTTACATATTCAGCAAGCCCTTTACCGGCAACCGCTAAATTTTTAAGTATTTCTTCATCAACTCCTTTACCTGAAATCACCTCCAAAGCATATACGGCATGTAAAACTTTATCGTATAAGTAACTTGCATCCTGAGATCTATACTCTTGATGAATTTGAGTCCAACTATCAAACTCTCGCTTCTTTATTCGACGTTTTAAATCTTCGACAAAAGAGCATTTTACAATCTGCCCACCTAGATTAACCCAACATTTTTCAGCCTTATCTGAAGAAAGATTTAAAATAGTACGAATATTTAACCTATTCGTTTTTAGATATTCTAAAAATACATTTAAGGCATAGTATCTTACCATATCCTGATAAGCTGCAATTGCGAGCACTGGTTTTTTTATCAAGACATTACGTCTTGACGCTTCAAAGCCCAAGTTGTTTACTGTAATGGAGGTAGGATTGTAGCCATCTGCAATGGCAGCATCTGCCAATTTTTCAAAATTAGATGCATTAGCATCATTACCCTTAAACTCGATTGCAACTAGCTGCTTTAAACTGGAAATGGCATCTAGAATTTCCGAAACAGAGTCGGGAGCTAAGTAGTTGTATTCAAACTTTTGTTCTACAACCTTTCGATTATCTCGCTTTACAAACTTCCATGTATTTCGCTCTATGGCATACATGTTATATCTCCACCAGTAAGCAGGAATTATCTCCAACCTATTTTCGGCTTCATTATTAGCAACAAGAGCAAAAGGATAGCGAATATCCAAAGAGTGTAGGTAGTTGGCTTTTGCCAAAATTGTAAAGGAAGCAAAACGGCTATTGTGCTTTAATGTCGTTGATAAACCAGCCCAAAATCCCCTTTTCGCTGTGATTTCACCATCGTTTGCCCTTGATGTATGATTAGAGCCAATGGTTGCACCCGCTGCAATATTAGTTTGTCCAAATATCGATGCGGCAATTAGGAACGAGTTATTATGATGCTGCTCGTGGCTTGGAAAAATTAAAGAGTTAAGCACTTCGCAGCACGAAATTGTAGAGTTTTCTCCCAAAAAAGAGTTTATCAATCGAGCTCCATACTTAAGTGATGAGTTAACTCCCATTACAAAACGAACAGCTTTGGCTCCATAAAAGACTTTACATCCGTAGCCAATTATTCCATTAACAAGTTCAACTCCTTCACCTATCTGAGTTGGACTATCATCGGAAGAGTTAATTGTTAAATTCTTCAGTTTATTAGCCCCTTTGATATAAGTTGAATCCCCAATATTTACATCTTTAATGCTTTTTGTGCTCTTAATAATACAACCTTTTCCTACCTTACCGTAAAATCCGCGTAATGAAGAGTAAGAGTTTTCTGTAATCTCCTTAAAACAACTCATCAACTCCTTATCATCACGATATTTAGACCAAAGGTAAGCATCACTTGTTAGCATACCATCAAAAGGTAATACTTTACGACCTCCATTTTCATTGCAGATTTCCATCCACAACCGCTTATCTTCTGTTTCTCCATCTTTAATAATTCCATTGCCAAACTTAGCCTTCGGAGAAACCTCCATCTCATTGATATTAAACAGCATCGTTTCGTCGTCAATAATATAATGAGAAAGATAACCGACATTGTGAATAGCAACATTATTCCCAATATCGCTCGATATTATCATGGAGTTGTAAAGCCCTACAGGAAGCCTCAAATCGTGATACTCTAGGCACTGAGGCTCCAATTTTCCAATTCGAACAAGCCCAAAAAAGATGCAGTTCCTAACCAGACCAGGATTAAAAGGAGCATCAACAAGCACCGTATCCCAATTATCAGACATGTTTCCGTTTCGAACTAACATATCTACTTCCTGCCCCGTAAGCTTTCGGAAACCATTCTTTGGCTTTTGCTGATAGCGTATATAGTATTCATCCTTCCCTTCTGGGAGATGTTCTCTCTCTATAAAGTCGTAGCCCAAAAGCTGCGCATCAAATCTCTTAATGAATCCCATTTTACTCTACAGTTACAGATTTTGCGAGATTTCGTGGCTGATCAATATTGCAATCACGTAATTTAGCAACCTGATAGGCTAAAAGTTGAAGAGGTATAATGTTGAGTATTGGAGTAAACAGCTTATCCGTTTCAGGAATTTCAATAGTATAATCCGCCATTTCAGAAATGGTTCTATCTCCCTTGGTTACAATTGCGATAACCTTCCCTGACCGAGATTTAACTTCTTGAATATTCGAAACTATTTTTTCATAAGTTTTATCTTTTGGAGCTATAAAAACAACAAACATATTTTCATCAATAAGAGCTATCGGACCGTGCTTCATCTCGGCAGCAGGATACCCTTCTGCATGTATATAAGTAATTTCCTTTAACTTAAGAGCTCCTTCTAATGCGATAGGATAGTTTAATCCTCGTCCAAGGTAGATCATGCTAGATGCATTCTTGCAAGCTGCAGAAACTCGTTCAACAGCGGAATAAGAACTCTTCAAAGCTTCCTCTATTTTAGAGGAAATTTGTGTTAACTCGTGAACTAAGTACTTATACTTTGTATAATCAATATTGCCTTTCTCTTTTGCAATAAGCAGTGCTAACATATAAATTATTGCAAGCTGCCCCGTAAAAGCTTTCGTACTTGCCACCCCAATTTCTACACCAACATGCGTGTAAATGCCAGCATCTGTCATGCGAGCAATTGATGATCCAACAACATTACAAATACCTAAAACTTTAGCACCCTTTGCTTTCGCCTTTTCGAGCGCCACAATTGTATCTGCAGTTTCACCCGATTGCGAGATTCCCAAAACAACCGTTTGATCATCAATTACAACCTTACGGTAACGAAATTCAGAAGCAAAATCAACATCCGTAGGGATACCTGCCAAATCTTCAAACAGGTACTTAGCAACAAGAGCAGCATGGTAAGAGGTACCACATGCAATAATCATTATTCGCCTTGCCGATCGAATATCGTCAATATAATCTCTAATTCCACCTAACTTAATAATAGATTCATCAGCCTTTACCCTACCACGTAAGCAATCATGAAAAGTTCGAGGTTGCTCCATGATCTCTTTCAACATAAAATGCTCAAAACCACCTTTCTCAATGCTAGCAAGCTCAAAATCGAGTTCTTTCACATAAGGCTCTAACACATTATTATTTAGATCAACTAACTTATAGTCCACGCCATTAACAACAACCATCTCATTATCTTTAGGGTAGATAACTTTTGATGTATACTCTACTATTGGAGTAATGTCAGATGCTAGAATAAATTCGCCCTCTCCAATACCTACAGCCAGAGGGCTACCTCGGCGTGCAGCAACTAGAACTGTTGGTTCGTTTGTTGTGATTACGGCAATTGCAAAGGCACCAACTACACGAGTAAGCGCAACTCTAACAGCCTCCTCCAAGTCGCACTTTAGCTGATTTCTAATATCTTCGATAAAATGAACCAGAACCTCTGTATCTGTTTCGCTTTTAAAAATATGCCCTTTTGCTTCTAAATCAGACTTTAAAGTCAAATAATTTTCAATAATTCCATTGTGAACAAGAGCAATAGTTCCATCACCTGAAGTGTGAGGGTGAGAGTTAGCATCGCTGGGAATTCCATGTGTAGCCCATCTTGTATGACCGATTCCAACATGGCCATTCAAATTTGTATTCTCGGCATACTCCTCAAGATTAACAACCTTTCCCTTCTTTTTTACAACATTTAGACCTCCATTAATAAGAGCAATTCCAGCACTATCATAACCTCTATACTCTAATCTCTTCAAACCCTTTATGATGACAGGATATGCCTCCTGATGACCTACATATGCAACGATTCCACACATAATACTTATCCTCTTGGTTTGTTTAACTGTGTTTTCTGTATTTTACAAGACAAAAATAGGACATTCAAAGTTAAAACAAGGATAATTCATGATTTTTTGTGCAATAAATTGCATTCAATTAATACATATCCTATGAATCAACAATATATAAACAAAAAAGGCTACCCGAAGGTAACCTTTTGAATATAAATAAAGCTATAACTAGCCTAAAACGTTGATTGCATTAAGATCAGCAAAAGATTCTTTCAAACGCGCAATTACAGATTCTTCGCCTTTACGTAACCAAACGCGAGGATCGTAGTATTTCTTATTTGGAGCATCTTCGCCTTCTGGATTGCCAAGTTGTCCCTGTAGGTAAGCTTCCTTAGCAACATAGTACTTACGAATTCCATCCCAGAATGCCCATTGGATATCAGTATCAAGGTTCATCTTGATAACACCATATCCTATTGCCTCATGAATTTTAGACTTTTCAGATCCTGATCCTCCGTGGAATACAAAATCGACAGGCTTTGCTGCGGTATTGTACTTTGCCTGAATGTACTCTTGAGAAGCCTTCAATATTTCTGGGCTAAGAACTACGTTACCAGGCTTATAAACACCGTGTACGTTACCAAATGAGGCTGCTATTGTGAAACGAGGGCTAATTTTGCTTAACTCTTCGTAGGCATAAGCAACTTCTTCTGGCTGAGTGTAAAGCTTAGAAACGTCTACATGAGAATTGTCAACACCATCCTCTTCACCACCAGTTACGCCAAGTTCAATTTCTAGCGTCATCCCCATCTTAGCCATACGAGCAAGGTACTTCTTAGATAGTTCAATGTTTTCGGTTAGCGACTCTTCTGAAAAGTCTAGCATGTGAGAGCTAAACAAAGGTTTACCCTTTTCAGCAAAGAATTTTTCACCTGCATCCAAAAGGCCATCAATCCAAGGAAGAAGCTTAACGGCAGCATGATCGGTGTGCAGAATTACAGGAATTCCATAAGATTCAGCCACGTTATGAACGTGAAGTGCGGCAGAAATAGCCCCTGCAATAGCGGACTTCTGTCCATCGTTGCTAAGACCTTTACCTGCAAAGAAAGAAGCACCTCCGTTTGAAACTTGTACAATCACAGGAGAATTTACCTCACGAGCTGCCTCAAGAACAGCGTTAACAGTATCAGTTCCAGTTACGTTAACAGCAGGAATAGCGAATCCTTTTTCCTTTGCGTAAGCATAAAGCTCTTGAACTGCATCGCCCCAGATAACACCGGGCTGAGGTTTGAAATTAGCCATAATGGAATTATTTTGATGTAATAAAAATTGCGTTCAACTTAACCAGCGCAATACTTGCTTTTTTACACACTACGCTTCAATTTCCAAAGGTATAACTCTACAACTATGTAAACAAATCTATTACCACAAATTTAAGCCTTCTGCTAAAATGCGCATAAATAAGCAATAAAATTAGCCCTTTTTTACTAACTTTTCCTGAACCTAGTTTGTTAAATACTATATACAAAACAAATCACCCAGCCAATGTCCGATAAAAGAAGAAAACCGGTAATATATATTTTACTTATAGCAAGCTTTATATCTATTTTTCCATTTACAGCACTACCTGTAGATTCGTTAAAGGTAAATAGAGCGAGATTAAATATCACCCTATTCTCAGGATACTTATGGGCTCATCATACTAAAATGGAAGCCATGTACGAACGTAAACTTTGGGGACTTGAAGCTGCCTACGCCATAAAAACAGACGGACAAAAAAACTGGGAAGGCTACTACAACTATCCAGAGTATGGAATAGCATTTAGCTTCTACGATTTAGGTAGCCCCAACTACATGGGTAAAGCATATGCGCTTCAGCCTTACATTGCCTTCCCCCTATTATCACCTCAGAAATGGGGAAATATCTACCTCAAAGCTGCAATAGGTGCTGCGTATGTAACAAAGCCTTGGGATAGGCTATCCAACTATAAAAATGTAGGCATTGGTTCGCACTTTAATGCAGCGGCCAAATTTGAACTCCGTTCTAGCATAAAAGTGAGTAGACACACCTTAATCAACTTAGGATTAGCCTTTTCCCACATGTCTAATGGATCCACCAATAACCCAAATGCAGGAATAAACATGCCAAATATAAACGTTGGAACTACCTACAACTTCTCTAAAGGGCGGAGCTTCTTGCCTTACAAAAAATTAAACTACAGCCATAAAATATCATTCTCCACTTTTTTTAGCTTTAGTTCAAAAGATGTTTTTCCTGATGGCGTTGGACATTATCCGGTTTATACTCTTAGCAATGAGCTGTACAAGCCGCTAAACCTACATACTGGGATTACTGCAAACTGGGATATAATACTTGACGAGTCGCATTGGAAACTTGCAAGAATAAATGGAGACAATGTTTCAAAATTTGAAATGATAAAAACGGGAGTAACCGTTGGCTACCTTATGAGGTACAGCAAGTTTAGCACAAGCATCCAAATGGGGACCAACCTTTACTCGTACTATAAAACAGCAGGAACTATCTACCAGCGTCTGGGATTAAGATACGAAGTATTTCCGAGAACAAATCTACAAGTTGCGTTAAGAACCAACTGGTTTAATGCAGATTGTATTGAATTTGGAGTTGGATACAAATTTATTCAATGATGAAAAGAATTTACATATTACCAGTAATTGTGCTCCTCTGTAGCTGTAACAGTCCTGATGCATGGGACATCCTTAAGCCTGTAGGACACACGAAAACCGTTTCGCGAGAGCTTAACGATTTCAAAGAGATAAGGATACTCGAAAACGTTGAATTTAAAATAGTAGTTCAAGATACCGCTTCGAGAGCTATTGTTTCGGCAGGAAAAAACATCCTCCCCAAAATTAAAACGGATGTTTACAATGGGACACTTACAGTAAAAGACAAAAACGGATATGATTTTGTAAGAAGTTCTTCGCGAGTAACCAGAATGGAGATCTACACAAAGCAGCTAAACAAGCTAGAAACATCAACAGGCCGCAACTTTTACATATTAAGCAGCCACATATCCGACTCGTTAAGCATTTTGCTGCCACAATGCTCTGGAGATATGTCTGCGTCGATCAGTACAAATAAACTTAACCTCATACTTCGCGAATCGACCAGCAAGGTGGAAATTGTTGGGAGAGCCGACACCCTTTACTACAATGCAGGCCAATCGTTTGGCCCCATACTGCTATCACAACTAGAGGTAAAAAAAGGTACAATCGTTCAAAGTGGAAGTAACAACTTAGAGATCTACGTAACCGATTCTCTAAACGTTAGCATTAGCGGAATGGGAAATGTATACTACAGAGGAAATCCTCTGATAAAAAGTAAAATAACGGGAAAAGGGAAGCTTATAAAAATGTAAGAGCCCTCAATCGAGGGCTCTTGTTCCTATTTTTAGAATGTGATAAACATAGATAAAAGGACATGCAGCCAGTGAGCAAATACCCCAGCACAAAGGCCGCCTATCGTTTGAGCCACCAAACCCTTAGAGAGCAGTCCTCGATAACCGATAGAGTCGTACATGGCCGTATAGGTACTTAGAAATCCGCTCCAGCACATACCCATCGCAGTAAAAACAGCAACCACACCTCCGTCTATAAATCCAGCCGAAATAAACTGCTTCATAAGACCAAGAGCGGCACCAACAGCACCTAGTGAGGTGATCGGGAATGCTATTAACTCGGGATGCTTAAAGCCAAAGAAGAAATCGAAAAACCAGCTAACTTGTCCAGCTAACCAAGGCAATACCCTCACCCCTTCGTAGGCCAACCCCTGATAGCCTGCTGCGGGATTTGCAGGTCCAAAGGTAAGAATCATCACCAAGGTAGAGATAATTAGTACACCTGGGATAATAGCCAAACCTAGCTCAACACCTGTTTTTCCTCCATCCAAAATCGAGTTTAAGAAGCGAAGGAAAAGGCTACCTTCCGTTTTAAAAGATATTTTCTCGGCGCTTCCGCCGCTTGGTTTGGCCTCGCGTAGGTAGGGGCTATTCTTTATGCTCCGCTGCATTAACCGAGTGGAGATCATCCCTCCAAAGCCTGCTCCAATAATTCCAACAACTGCCGACGTAAAATACCCCAAGCTAGCCATGAATGTTACCACAACCAATCCCATTCCAAATGCGGTACCAAAATTTGTAAGGGATACCAGCTGGTGAGGTTTAAAATATTGGTTGAAGTTTTTATCCTTTAGCAGGCCAATAATTGCAGGATTATCAGAAAAGAAAGTCATAATACCACCTAGAGCGGCAACACCTGGAAGCCGGTAGATTGGTCCCATTAAAGGTTTGAAGATATACTCCAGAAGACGTATTACCCCAAACTCTATGAGCAAACGACTTAATGCACCCGATAGTACGGTAATTGCCATGATGTAGAGCACCGTTTTAAGCAGCAAATCATACGCCGTTGCCATTATCGTATTTATAAGGTTTGCCGTTCCCATTCGGCCTCCCAAAAAGCCAAAGAAGATAAAGAAAACCAACAAAAACGCTCCTGCTTCAATTCTCCGCCGAGTAAGAAACTGTAAACGCAGATATTTTTTCATCGATGCGAGACCTTTAGTTATTTTGAAGCAAATGTATTGGATAGCGGCCACTTTTCATATTTAGAAAAACAAATAAATTAAGGTTTAAAAACATACTTTTATAACAATTGAAATAGTTATTGCATAAAAAAAGGAGATACTGTTAGCATCTCCTTTTGTTTTACTTATAACTTGCAATTATCTGTCTTGCTTGCTCTACAATCTTATTGAGCTTATCCTCCGAGGTGGCCTCGGCTAGAAATCTCAAGTAAGGCTCAGTGTTTGAAGGGCGAACGTTTAACCACCAGTCGGCAAACTCAATTCGGTACCCATCAAAGTCGTAGAAGGCGGTCGGAGTCTCCGTTTCCTCAAAATGCTTCTTAATGGCATCCATGGCCTCCTGCTTCTGCTGTATCTTGAAATTTATCTCACCAGAATTATGATAAGTACCAATTTCGTCGACGAGCTGGCTGAATGCAACGCCCTTGCGCTTAAAATCGGCCACAACGTTGAGCGTAAGAATGGAGGCTAGAATTCCTGAATCGGAGTAGAAGAAGTCTCTGAAGTAGTAGTGGCCAGCGAGCTCGCCGCCAAATACGCCATCAATCTCGCGTAACTTTATCGCTGCGTAGGCACGCCCTACACGCCAGGTATGCATCTCTACACCAAAATGTTTTACGAGGTACTCTCCTACGGCCTTCGAGGAGCGGATGTCCTGTAGCACCTTCTGTCCTGCAGGCATATCCTTTAAGAAGTAGTGGCCTAGAAGCGCTATTATTAAATCGGGCGAAACGAAACGGCCCTTTTCATCAACAAACATTACGCGGTCGGCATCTCCATCGAAGATAACCCCGATATCGCTGCCGGTTTCGGCAACCAGAGCCTTTAAGTCAGCCACGTTTTCCTGTACCAGCGGGTTGGCCTCGTGGTTTGGGAAGGTTCCGTCCACATCGTCATAGATGTAGGCGGGCGCATCGCCAAGAATTTGGTGAATGAATAGCCCAGCCATACCATTGGAGCAGTCTACGGCTATTTTAAGGTTGGAAATATCCTGCAGCTTTCCGCGAAGAAACTCGAGATACTCCTCCTTTACCTTAACCGGCGTTACAACTCCACGTTTTTCGGCAACAACCACCTCGCCCGACTTAACCAGCTGCTCGAGTTCCTTTAAGCCAGCGTCGTAGCCCACAGGAAGCGCATTCTCGCGCGATATCTTTAAGCCGTTATACTCCCTAGGGTTATGCGAAGCGGTAATCTGAACCGAAGCCTTAAAGCCCAGCTTTGCGGTGGTATAGTAAACAAGCGGAGTGGTAGCCAATCCGATATCAAAAACATCTGCACCAGCATCGTTGATTCCTTTAACAAGGTACTCGTAAACTTCGGGCGAAGATTCGCGAGCATCTCTTCCTACCAAAATTTTGTTGGTATTAAGCAGGCGAGGAAGGAAGTATCCCATGCGGTATACGTCGTTCTTGTTGAAATCTTTGTTGTAAACACCTCTTATGTCGTAAGCGTGAAAAGCACCCATATTCCTAATTTTTAACGATTAATAATTAAGTCGGCCCTTCAAAATTGGGGGACACAAGTTACACATTACAACTATATTTGCAAACATTTGCGCCGAGATTGCCATCTTTTATTTGCTACTCCAAAGCAAGCTGGCGTAACTCGCTTACGAACTGCTGAATATCGGCCTGGTCGAATCCTTTTGCAAGACAAACCTCCTCGAGGGATCCCCAAATGGGCTCGCCGCATACGACGCACTTAATCCCCCTATCCATTAAATACTTTACGGCTGCGGGATACCGCTCCACCAGCTCGTCTATTTGAATTGTCTTATCAATCATAGCGCCTTCTGTTTGGGTTTAAATCAAACAAAAGAGAGCGGATGGATGTTCGCCGCTCTCTTTTTATGACAAATTGTCAGCAACAAAACTTTGGTATAGGTTCGGTGTAGGTTCGGTCTTCCTTCGGTCTTTGTTCGGTCTTGGCCCAAAAGGCGGCACGACAACTTGGCAGTAAAAAAGCAAGGGGCACCACTCCCGTGGTAACCCCAAGCGCTGTATAGAATCTAGCAGTTTGTTTTAGTCGATGGCTGCAATAAAGACATCCAGCTTGGGAAGCAGGTTCTTTATTTTTTGCAGCGAGGAGAGCTTTATGGTTCCGATCACATAGCTGTACTCCCTCGACGAGTACTTCTCGGTTATGTTTTCGAAGTCGAAATGGCTAAACGCGAGGCTCTCGCGGTAGCGAAGATAGATTTGCACCTCGGTATCGGTGGTGTAGGCCGGCGGCGTAAAGAAGGTGTGCTTCTTATACTCGTACTTGTAGCTGTGCGCGCGTGCGGTAATGTCCGAAAGTACCGAAGATGCCGTTGGGAATGCGCCGGCGCCCTTGCCAAACATAAACTGCTTCTCGTAGTACTCGCCCTCGATAATCACCCCGTTGTACTCGTTCTCTACAGAGTAGATGTAGTCGTCGGGGGCCACCAGCTTGGGCATTACGTACATGGTGAACGAATCCTCGGTGATTTTTTTCACCTGAGCCACCAGCTTAATCTTCAACCCCTTTTCTTTGGCGTACTGAATATCGCATGGGGCGAGGTTAGGAATGCCGCAGTTGAAGATCTCCTCGGGCTTTACAAGCGTTCCGAATGCATGCAGCGTAATAATGATTAGCTTAAACATCGAGTCGTAGCCCTCCACGTCGAAGGCGGGGTTGCTCTCGGCAAAGCCCAAGTCCTGCGCCTGCTTAAGCGCTGTATCGTAATCGCCATTTTCGAGGAATATCTTGGTAAGAATAAAGTTGGACGAGCCGTTCAAAATGCCAGTAATCGACTTGAGGAGGTCGTTGTCGTAGTATTCCTCTAGGTTGCGGATTACGGGAATGCTTCCGCATGCGCTGGCATCGTATAGCAGCGACACGTTGTGGGTACGCTGAATCTCTATCAGCTCGGGGAGATGCTCGGCTAGCATTTTCTTGTTGCCCGAAACAACGCTTTTCCCCTTTAGCAGCGACGATTTCACAATTTGGTACGCCTCGTCGGCGTTGTCAATCAGCTCTACCACCAGGTTTATCTCGTCGTCGTTTATAATATCGTTGGCATCTACGGTATAGAAGTTCTCCGCTACGTTACGCTCCTTTTCGGGATGCTTAATGCATACCTTTTTAATAGTAGCATCGACGGTACGGCTGTTTTTTAGCACATGGTAGAGCCCTTCGCCTACCACGCCAAAGCCAAAGAGGCCGATGGTAAGCTTCGCTCTGAGCTTACTGCCGCATTTCTTATCAGATTCGATTGTCAAAGTTTCCATAGCCGAACAGATTTAATCGTTTACACAAGTTGTTACATTAGCCTTTTCATAAAACGTATCGATTACAGCAGCCAGCTGCTTGTACTCGAGCAAAAAGCCGTCGTGCCCAAAGGCCGACGAGATGCCCACAAAGTGGGCGTTGGGAATATGCTGTTGCATCTCACGCTGCTCCTGAATAGGGAAAAGGAAGTCGGAGTCGATGCCCACAAGCAGCGTATTGGCTTTTATGCGGGCAAGTGCGGCTGGAACGCCACCTCTCCCCCTACCCACATTGTGAGTGTCGATAATTCGAGTTAGGGTATAGTACGAGTAGGCATCAAATCGGTTAACCAGCTTCTCGCCCTGATACTGCTGGTAGGATGATGCGCGCGATGCCTCTAGCGCGTTATCGTCCTGTTCGGGTTGCGTTTGGTTGTACCCTTCGTAGCTGCGGTAGCTTACCAAGGCCATCGTACGCGCCGCCTTCAAGCCGTCACGTCCGCCTTCTGGCGTTTCGTCAAAGAAGGTTTTGTCGGCTCTAATGGCCAGCCGCTGGCTTTCGTTAAATGCGGTAGCCCACGGTGTAACACGCGCGTTGCTGGCAATAAACACCAGATTTTTGCAAACATCGGGATTGGAAATGGCCCATTCCAACGCCTGAAAGCCGCCAATAGATCCACCAACAAGGGTGTGTATTCTTAATATGCCCAGATGCTCACGGAGCACCTCGTGCGCGTTGGCCAAATCGCGCACCGTAATCTGCGGGAAGCTTAAGTAGTAGGGCTTCCCCGTTATTGGGTTTACCGATAGCGGACCAGTAGTACCATAGCACGATCCAACCACGTTGGCGCACACCACAAAGTACCGACGCGTATCGTAGAACTTCCCCTCGCCTACCATCACCTCCCACCAATCCTCCACGTCGGAGTTGGCGGTAAGCGCATGGCAAACCCAAACCACATTATCGGCGCTGGAGTTTACTGCGCCAGCGGTGTGGTAAACAATGGTAAGGTCAGGTAAAACCTCTCCGCTCTCGAGCGGAAAGGTTCTCCCTAGGTTAAACTGATGCTTATTCATTTACTATAGTAGATTAGCGACCTGCTTCTCGCCTGCTGGCGACTGCGAATGCTCGATGGCATTAAAAGCTTGCTCCAGATCGTTGATGATATCATCGACATACTCTATCCCAACCGATAGTCGTAGCAACGATGGCGTAACGCCCGCACCACGCTGAGCCTCCTCGTTTAGCTGCGCATGGGTGGTTGCCGATGGCTGAATAATCAGCGTTTTTGCATCGCCCACGTTGGCTAGGTGGCTTATCAGCTTAAGGCTATCGACAAACTTTATGGTTTGCTCCTTACTTCCATTAACCTCGAACGAAAGCACCGAGCCGTAACCATTCAGGAGGTATCGGTTGGCAACCTGATGGCTTGGATGCGAGGCCAATCCGGGGTAGATAACGTTCCTAACCTTAGCGTGCGCATCGAGCCAGTTGGCAATCTTTAGGGCGTTGCTGTTGTGCCTATCAACACGCAGCGAAAGCGTTTCGAGGCCCTGCAGCAGCTGGAATGAGTTAAATGGGCTAATCGTAGCGCCCCAATCGCGAAGGCCTTCCAACCGAGCCTTTAATATAAAGGAGGCGTTTCCAAACAGCTCCCACAACGAATGGCCGTGGTAAGCATCTTGTGGTTCCGCGATCTCAGGAAATTTGCCATTGTTCCAGTTAAAGGTACCGCCATCGACAATCACGCCGCCCATCGATGTGCCGTGTCCGCCAATCCACTTGGTAGCCGATTCGACCACAATGTTGGCACCGTGCTCCAACGGACGAACGATATAGCCTCCAGCACCAAAGGTATTATCCACAATAAGCGGGATTCCATGCTTGGCGGCCAGCTTGCCTAGCTTCTCAAAATCGGGCACCACAAAAGAAGGGTTTCCGATCGACTCGACATATAAAGCTTTGGTATTCTCATCAATTAGTGCCTCAAAATCTTCGACCTTTTCGCTCGCAGCAAAGCGAGCCTCCACGCCGATACGGGCAAAAGAGATCTTAAACTGGTTGTAGCTCCCTCCATAAAGGAAAGGAGAAGAGACGAAGTTGTCTCCAATCTTTAGGATGTTGTTAATGGCGATGAACTGAGCCGAGTGCCCGGAAGCGACAGCCAGGGCAGCAACGCCACCCTCCAGTGCTGCGATTCGCTTCTCGAACACATCGGTAGTTGGATTCATCAAGCGCGTATATATATTTCCAAATTCTTTAAGACCAAAAAGGTTAGCCGCATGCTCGGAGCTGTTAAACGTATACGACGTTGTTTGATAGATGGGCACAGCACGAGAATTGGTGGTTGGATCGACTTCCTGCCCTGCGTGTACTTGTAGTGTATCGAAATGTAGCTTGTTTGTTGACATGATCTCAATTTTTTATATAGGTTTCCCGGGTCGCAACTTTTTGCGACAAAACAAATTAGCTCCAGAAGAGGAGGCAATAAAAAACTTGTAACGGATTAGCCCTAGCGAACGGCTAAGGATTACGAAAAGACATGCGGCAACATTCTAAACATCGCCAAGCATATAGGGATGAGATTTCGCGCGGCTAGCGCATTCGTGGCATTGTAGCAGCGCTACCTGTTGCCACAGCAGAGAAAACTTGTAGGAAGTAAATTTCTGATTTCATGCTGTTGTTTTTAAATTATAAACCCCAATATTGGGTAGGTTTTAGCACCATCTCCCCGTGAGGGAAGGTTGCTAGAGTTTCGACGAGCCTATTCTCTCCACTCTTCTTTATAACTCAAACAACCCTTTGGAAAGGATTATTGAACTGATGCAAATATAGGCTATTTTTTTTGATTCCAAACATTCTGCAAAATATTTGCTCCATCCCACCTAAAAATTAGGTTATTTTACCAACAGCACCCCACCTGTTAACCATCCTTTTCTAATAAAGTAGCGCTTTACAGGTAAAAGAATTTGGAACTTCCCCTTGGAAAGAATACTTTTACCCGCGATATGGAAAAGAGGAAAAGAATATCAACAATGCTTTTGCTGGCCTACCTATTTGTGCTAGCAGCCTCTTTTGTCCCCCATCATCATCACCATCTAAAAGACTTTTGTACCGACACCATCAGCCAGCATAACCACAATGTTTCGGACATTCTGGTAGACTGCTGCAAGAATCACGACAAGGATGGTTGCGCTCCTAAAGAGTCTAAGGGCTGTACCGACTCCGGCTGCATTGCAAAAAATGTCTACACCAACCACATTAGCAACGGGAAAAGCACCAGCTTGGCAGAGGCACCAGCCGTAGATCTTCCCTTTATACTTCTTCACGAAACCTACAACGAGGAATCGTCAAATGTACTTGAGGTACATTCCAAGATAGCTTACAATACCCAAGCAACGCCCATCAAGGAGCTGCTCCTAACAGGCGGCTTATCGCTTCGTGCTCCCCCTGCATTCTGCTAGGGAGATGTAAACTCACATCCATACAAGCTGATATTTCAGCACATCAACCAGCTAGCGACGGCTATCGGTGGCTTTGCATGCCTACCACATGCGTTCTAGCTCATCATTAATCAGCATGTATTTCGCATGGCTAGCTACGAGCTGCGGCTAACAGCTACCATGCAAACTACATCCAATTGGGAAAATATTTTTATTCAGATGAAATTACGTACACTACTTGTCGTGCTTATACTATGCATGGCTGCAGTAACCACCTTTGCCCAAGGAAATGTAAGGGGCAAAGTAAAAGGATTAACCAACAGCAAGCAAGAGCTGCTTGCATTTGCCAACATATACTGGGCAGGAACAACCATCGGCGTTCAATCGAACATCGACGGGACATTTAGCATTAACCACCCCAAGGGAGCAAAGCACCTAGTGGCCAAAACCATGGGATTTAAGGCCGACACCCTAGCCATTAAGCCGGGTATGGCCGAGGTAGAATTTGTGCTCTCGCCCGAAAACGTACGCCTCGACGAGGTGGTGGTAGCCGGAAGGCAGAAAGGAAGCACCATACTTGCCCTAACCTCGCTTAAAACGGAGGTTATCACCGCATCGGGACTATGCAAGATGGCCTGCTGTAACCTAGCCGAAAGCTTCGAGAACACCGCCAGCGTAAGCGTCGGCTTTAGCGATGCCGTTTCGGGTGCCCGCCAAATCAAGATGCTTGGACTTGCAGGTACCTACACCCAAATGCTCGACGAAAACCGCCCCGTGATGCGCGGTATCGCCTCGCCCTACGGGCTTACCTACACTCCTGGCCAATGGCTGGAGAGTATTCAGGTATCCAAAGGTCCCGGATCGGTTGTTAACGGCTATGAAGCAATTACCGGCCAAATAAACGTAGAGCACCGCAAGCCAACCGCCAAGGAGCCTCTTTTTGTGAACCTCTTTTTAGGGAGCGAAGGACGTACCGAGGCCAACGTAGCCTCCTCGCTGCAGCTCAACAACAAGCTTAGCACCGTTACCTTGCTGCACGCCTCCATCGACCCTCAGAAGCTAGACCACAACAAGGATGGATTTACCGATTTACCCATTGCAAAGCAGGTAAACGTTGCCAACCGCTGGCTATACATGGCCGATAACGGCGCACAGCTGCGTGCCGGCTTTAAGCTGCTGGCCGAAGAACGCGACGGAGGTCAAATGAATAGCGCATCAACGGTAAATAACTTTGGTTTGGGACGATACACCTCGAAGATTAACAACAAGCAGGTGAATACCTACTTTAAGTTCGGCATTCCTATCGGTCCAAAGCACAATCACGAGGATGATGAGTGTACCGACGAAGGTTGTACCGAGGATCACGATCACGAAAAGGCTGAGGCCGACCACGACCACAAGGGAGGTGCCAGCGCCGAAGAGCACAAGCACGAGCATAACGGAGAGGCGTGCACCGAAGATCACGACCACGAGCATGAGCATGCCGAGGAAGGACATACCGAAAAGTGCAACCACGTAGAAAAGAGCCTAGCATTTGTTGCCGACTACACCTTTCACGATCAAAACTCGATTTTCGGAATTAAGAGCTACGACGCCAAGATGCATTCGGCGTTTGCCAACGTGCTGTTCCAAGGCGGGTTTAATCCGAGCAACAAGTACACCGTAGGGGCCAGCATCCGCCACGACATTTACAAGGAGCTGCTTACCGACAAGTACTTTGCGAAAGGTGCTACCAGCATCAACGATATGAAAACAGCCATCAGCAACCTCGATAAAACCGAAACCGTAGCCGGTGCTTTTGGCGAGTACACCCTATCGCTTAACGACAAGTTTACCTTTATTGCTGGCGCGCGTGCCGACCATAACAGCATTTACGGATGGCTGTTTACTCCCCGTGCCAACGTTAAGTGGGATATTACCGACAAGCTAACCTTCCGTGCTTCGGGCGGACGCGGATACCGCTCTCCCAACCCCATCTCCGACAACCTCGGAATCTTGGCTACAGGCCGCCAAATTGCGGTAGATAACGACCTAAAGATTGAGGACGCTTGGACCTACGGAGCCAGCCTAGTGAAGTACTTTAAGCTATTCAACGACGAGCGCGCATCAATAAGCCTCGACGCCTTCCGTACTCACTTCAAGAACCAGCTCATTGTCGATCAGGAGTTCAACTCGGCCGTAGTTAGCCTATATAACCTCGACGGACGCTCGTACACCAACAGCATCCAGGCCGATTTGAACGTGGCGCCTATCGAACGATTCAGCATCTTTATGACCTACCGCTACACCCAAGCCAAAGTCGACTTAAAGAATCAAGGTTTTGTAACCAAGCCGCTTGTCGACAAGTTTAAGGCGCTTATCAACCTGCAGTACGCAACCCGCATGAACAAGTGGACCTTCGACTTTACCGCTCAGCTAAACGGACAGGTTCGCCTTCCCAACCTTGGCGACAACGTGAATGCCGACTACGAGTATTCGCCCGTTTACCCCATGTTCTTTGGGCAGGTAACCCGCAAATTCAAGAAGTTTGACGTTTACGTAGGCTGCGAAAACATTGGCGACTACACCCAAAAGAACCCTATCATATCTGCTGACTCTCCCTTCTCATCGTCGTTCAACTCGTCGTCGGTGTGGGGACCGCTTATGGGACGTAAGGCATACATTGGTATGCGCTTTACGCTATAGCCGTTGCATACAAGGTAGATTTTGGAACAACCTACAGGAGGGGCAAATCATTGCCCCTCCTTTTGTTTACGAGCATCGGCCTAGCTGCTTCAATGCCGCTTCGCGCAGCGGCTAGAAAAGCGACAGCAGCCGTATTCGGAACTCAGCTAAACGATCCAACTATTCCGCCCCAGCCTCAACTCCTACAGTACGCCTACTGCTTTATCCTTCACCACCCTCAACTACAAGCACACCGTAATCGAAATGAAGGGCTCCACCCCTCCTTCTATGGCAGCAGGCCTAAATTTCGACTTCGAGAAACAACGGTCCGAACACCTGCTTCTCACAAAACCCATCGCCCTCTTAGCAGGAAAAATCACCTACAATATACTGGCAATAAGCAGGTAAGCGAGTTCCAAACCTTCGATGATTTGCTCCAAACCACGCAACGTTTGCTCCAAACCGTCGATGGTTTGCTCCTAACCACGCAACGTTTGCTCCAAACCGTCGATGGTTTGCTCCAAACCACGCAACGTTTGCTCCAAATCGTCGATGGTTTGCTCCTAACCATGCAACGTTTGCTCCAAATCGTCGATGGTTTGCTCCTAACCATGCAACGTTTGCTCCAAACCGTCGATGGTTTGCTCCTAACCACGCAACGTTTGCTCCAAATCGTCGATGGTTTGCTCCTAACCACGCAACGTTTGCTCCAAACTGTCGATGGTTTGCTCCTAACCACGCAACGTTTGCTCCAAATCGTCGATGGTTTGCTCCTAACCACGCAACGTTTGCTCCAAACTGTCGATGGTTTGCTCCTAACCACGCAACGTTTGCTCCAAACCGTCGATGGTTTGCTCGAAGCAATCAATGGTTATCGCCAACCCATCAATGGCTAAGAGCAACGGTCTTTACCGTTGGGGCTATCGGTTTAATAAGAGGAGCGCTGTACCAACGGAAATGCGCTAAGCAAGTTCGGTTAGGACGTAGCCACACCCCACCAACGGGAAGCGGCTGCATAAACGCTTGGCGGAGGCTCCCTGCTGCTGCTAACAACGCCTGCTAACGAGGTGGCTACCTGGCAGCCTACGTGGCAACAAAAAACCCGCCACTTTTTTGAACCATTTTTTTAGAAGCACGTTCCTAAATTATTAACATCCGGAATAGACTGTAGGTCATGCAGCTTAGAAAAGGGCGTTTGCCTTATACTAACGGTCAAAAGAGCAGAGCCTACCTGTTTATGACGAAAGTAAAATGATTTTATAACTTAAAGCGGAAAGGAGGTATTTATGGCACGAGCAAAAAGAACATCTACCTCGCTAGATAATCTAAAGCTACGACTTTCGGGAATGACATCTATCGATCCTAAGCTCGATCTTGGTAACGAGATTACAGCAGCAGAGGCCGAAAGCTTGGTAAAGACATGCGACACGATGCTTCAAAACTACAACACGCTACTCTCCGATATCGACGAGCAGCAGTTTGCACTTGAGAAAATCGAAAAGAAGATTGACACCTTCTGCGCAAACATTCTATCATCTGCAGCAGTTAAGTTTGGTAAAGACAGCATCGAGTACGAAAAGGTTGGAGGCACGCGCATCAGCGACATTAAGCGTAACAAAAAACCGGGTTCTGACAAGTAGCTTGCTTTTTATAAAGCCTAATCGGACTTTTTGTGATTTTAAGGAGGCTACTTCGGCTTGAGGTGGCCTCTTTCGGTTTAAATGCCCCTCCATCCTACAGCGCTGCCGCTAGGCTACCTCCCAGCGCGTGATTCTTAGGTAGCAGCCATTGGTAAAAGGGTGTAACGCTACCATTCCTTGCGCATCAAAGCCGCCCATTCGGAGCTAAGCCTCGTCCCCTTCTCGTTCCCCCTTTTTCCTAAAAATAGTCGGCCGTTGTTTTCGGTATATGGCAGATTATGGCTAGCATTGCAGCGTTAACAGGAAATCGCATACATTGCAACCTAAAAGGCCACATGGCTAGCGCTACGCCTATCCATGCGGATGCTTCTAACCATTAAACATCTTACCGGGATGAATAAAAGAATAAAGGGAGTTGTACTCCTATGGCTGGGGATGATGGCAGGCTTAAGCGCCTACTCGCAGCCCAGCGATCCCTACTTTGGGGAGACCTGCACCAGCATCATGGTGGGCAAAAAGGCCACCATCGACAAGTCGGTTATTACCAGCCACACCTGCGACGGCAGCTACCGCACCTGGCTAAACGTGGTGCCTGCTGCCACCTTTGCCGACACCGCCAGGCACTTGGTGTACAAGGGAACGCTCAAAACCGAAAGCGTAAACGACAAAAACGGGCTTACCCTGGTAGGCTCCATCCCTCAGGTTGCCCAAACCTACGGCTACCTAAACACCGCCTACCCCTGCCTCAACGAAAAGCAGCTGGGCATGGGCGAAACCACCATCGTGGGACGCAAGGAGCTGGTTAACGAAAAGGGGATGTTCAACATCGAGGAGCTGCAGCGCGTAGCCCTTCAGAGATGCACCACCGCCCGCGAGGCCATTAAGCTTATGGGATCGCTCGTTAAGCAGTACGGCTACGGCGACTGGGGCGAAAGCCTTACCATTGCCGACAAAAAGGAGGTTTGGCTATTCGAGGTGTTCGGCGAAGGTCCCGACCACATCGGTGGCGTATGGGCCGCACAGCGCATACCAGACGATCATGTGGGCGTATCGGCCAACTTCTCGCGCATCGGCGAGATAGACCTCTCCCAGCCCGACTACTTTATGGCATCGGACAACGTTAAGGAGGTGGCGCAACGCCTTAAGCTGTGGGACGGCACCGCGCCTTTTAAATTCTGGAAGGCTTTTAGCCACATCAAAAAGCCGTTCACCATCCGCGAGTTCTTTATCCTTAGCAGCTTTGCCCCATCGCTCAACCTTAAGTACGATGCCGACGAAATCCCCTTCTCCGTAAAGCCAGAGAAGAAGGTAGCCGTGCAGGATGTGTTTGCCCTATACCGCACCACCTACGAAGGCACCTTCTACGACATGACCAAGAACCTAAAGGTGGTAAAAACCACCTACAAGAAGGATGGATCGGTAGAAAAGGTGGATACCGTGCTGTACGAAGGCGCCAACCCTTGGATGGGTAAGGATGAAATAGCCATTTACAACGCCCTTAAGCCCGGATCGGTAGAGTTTCAGCGAACAGTATCTGTAGCATGGTGCTCCTACTCCGAAATCATACAGCTGCGCGACTGGCTACCCGACGAGGTTGGCGGCGTGGCGTGGTTCTCGTTTGATAACCCCGGCCAAAGCCCCCGTTTGCCCATCTACTCGGGCAACCTATCGCTCCCCGACAGCTACAGCATCTGCGGGCAGCAGCGCTACCGCGAGGATGCCGCGCTATGGAGCTTCCGCAAGGCCAACAAGCTGGCTACCGTTAAATGGCAAAAGAGCCGCAAGACAATAGAAACCGAGGTGGCCACCCTCGAAACCAAGGCGCTAGCCGAACAACCCGCCCTAGAGGAGCAGGTAAAGGAGCTGGTGAAAAAGGGGAAAAACAAGGAGGCCCGCGAGCTGGTTACCCGCTACTCCAACGACTTTGCCCGCAGCGCCATGCAGCGCTGGACCGAGCTCGAAAGATCGTTCTGGGGCCAGTTTGGACGAGGATTCTAGTCCTGACACCCCCACAAAAGCATACGGCGGAGCATCCCATATGGGGTGCTCCGCTTTTCGTTAGCATGGTTGTTAATGCGTTTGATTCAGCAAGTAAAGGCAGCTTCTCAAAAAGTAGGCACTGGGATCTGTTATTCAGCAGCGCCACCCCACGCCGAACTACCCTAATCCCCAAATGAGGGTTTCCTCCATTCTTTGATTTCAACAAGATAGCGTTACAAAAAGGGTCGCTTCCCGCTGCTCATCCCTAAATATGGATAGCTTACAAGCGGCTATTCCAGAACCTTTTTAAAAGGTCATTCAAATATTTAATCATACGAATAGTTCTATCGTTGTTTTTCTATATTTACGCACTAAATAGCATAAAAATTACACATGAAACATTTTAAGTTACTCCTTCTTGTGATAGCCTTTTTAGGGATAAAACTCCCCTCCTTTTCACAAGGTTTTACCCCACCAGCCGACTCCAATGCGGTTGTCTATTTCGTTAGAGTCTCCAATTTTGGAGGGGCTATATCTTTCGAATACTTCGACAACGAAAAGTTTGTAGGTATTTTCAAAGGGAAAAACTACATGAGATATGAATGCCCTGCTGGGAAACACCTGCTTTGGGCATCGTCGGAGAATAAGGAGTTTTTAGACTGCGACCTAAAGGCTGGAGAAATCTACCTTGTTCTTGTAAACATCGAAATGGGAATGTGGAAGGCAAGAGTTGAATTAGAGCCTCTTACCGTTGACAATAAAGATTTTGAACGGGCAAAGGCGCTGGTACTTAAACAAGCACCAATAGAAACTTCCGAGGATAAAATCAAATCGACACAAGAAAAGCTAACCGAAAGAGGGTTTGTGGAGAATATCATGAAGCTGTACGAAGAAAAATGGAAGCACGACGAGTGTACCAAAAAGCTCAACTCGGAATATGCCATTCCCCGCGAAAAGTTAAACTAGCTAGGTAAAATAAGTAGAATATCATTCGGGAGTATGTAGATACTCCCGAATGCTTTAAAGCTATCTCAATACGAATAAATGATACAGGTAGAGCTTTAGCCTTTTTGCTAGATCAATTTTTATTCAATTTTATCCTTTCTTTCTTACAGGCTGCTACTACTTATCGAAAAGATTAAAAACAGAAATAACAAATAAGCTATCTACACATGGGAATAGGAGGACCAATACTGAATTTTATAGGAGCAGTAGTAAGATGGATATATGGAACCTTATGGAGAACTATTGCCCAAAAACCAAAATTCAAATTTCGCGAGTATTTATATGGTCCTGAAAATTCGGACGACTGGTACGATCTAACAGGGCACTGCTTTGTGAATAAAATTGTTGCTTTGGGTGCTATAGTTCTAATTTTACTATTAAGGTTTTGGCATTAAAATCAGCGATCCATCCATAATCTCCAACTTCTGCTACAAAACATAAAATAGGGCCCTACTATCGCTAGTAGGGTCTCCGCTTACGCTTTAGCATCCTCTCTTCGCTGAGCAAACACCTCCTGTGTCAGCTGCCAGCTTTTACCTCCATCGGCAGAAACATAAGCCTCCCACTTAAACGTACTCTCGGTAATATCCCTAAATAGCCATTTTGAGATTAAAGGTTTCTCGCCTAGGGGAATCTCCAAATGAACTATCTGGCTACCCTCAACCATCATCCTCAAAATATTGAATTGCGGGTTAACGGCACCTATCCAAGCAGCCTTAACGCAATCTTCCCCTTTGTCATAAAAGCGGATGGTGGTTCCATACTGCCCTAACGGATACTCACCCGTTCCTCGGTGAACCACGCTAGGGCAAATCCAGCTATCCTGTACGGCTTTTCCTTCTAATACCCATGCAAAGTGCCACTCGCCAGGAACATTCCAGGTGCTACCATCCTCCTTATGTCCCACCCAATCGAAATCCCATGCACCAATAAGCGGTTCATACGCCTTTAGTAAAGGATAGATTTCGGGATGAGGAGCCTTTGCTACCAACGTTTCGATAAAATGCCTATTCATTATGCTTAATGGTTAAGTAAAACAGCAAGTAGAGCTAAAATATTCGTACTTCTAATATCAATAAGCTTACGGTATTGCCCTACCAGCCGCTACCTTAAGCCTTTTGGCAAATAGCCATTTACATGTTTAACAACACACAATGCAAACGCAAACGTTACCGCAATCGAATCCGCAAACGTTAGCTACGATTCTTTCTAAGAAATGGCAGCAAACACATAGACATCAATTGACATTAACAAGAAAACGACATAATTTTAACTTACATTAATTCCAAGACTTCAAATATAGTATCTTATAACCAAGTATAGCACAGCGTGCGGCTATCAAGCCAACCGTTTTGCTAGTTAAACCTCGTAAACATGAAAAGAAATCAGAATCGCTTTTTCCGGCTAGTAGTAGCATTGAGCCTAACGGTTCTGCTACTTGGAGGATGCAACAAAGAGCAGCCCATCAACGATGCTAAGCAGAGCAGCGCCACCGCCATCGTCAAAAATGGGAATTACCTCAAAACAACCACCAATGCGAGCGTAATGATGCAGGCCTTCTACTGGGATGTTCCTGCTGGCGGAACCTGGTGGGATGCCCTAAGCACAAAAGTTGACGATTGGAGCGCTGTCGGCATTAACGCCATATGGCTTCCACCTGCATCGAAAGCGCAAAATGGCGCTTACTCCATGGGTTACGATCCCTTCGACTACTACGACTTTGGACAGTACTTCCAGATGGGATCAACCGAAACGCGCTTTGGATCAAAAACCGAGCTGCAAAACCTAATTAGCACTGCGCATCAGTATGGGCTAAAGGTTTACGCCGATATTGTTATTAACCACAACAGCGGCGGTGCATCGGAGGCAAATCCATACACCAATACCAGCACATGGACCAGCTTTACCCCTGCCTCCGGACTCTTTACCCGCACCGCCAGCGACTTCCATCCAAACAGCTTCGACCAAAGCGACCTTGGGGCATTTGGAGGCTATCCCGATTTATGCCACAACAACCCTCACGTACAAGATTGGCTGTGGAAGCTACCCAACTCCGTTGCCAAATACTACAAAAATGTAATGGGTTTCGACGGCTGGCGATTCGACTATGTGAAAGGATACGAGCCATGGGTTGTGCGCGAATGGAACAATGCTGCAGGAGGATTTTCTGTTGGCGAACTTTGGGATAGCAACGTCGACTACCTAAACTGGTGGGCCAACGAAGCCAACTCGTCAGTTTTCGACTTTGCATGCTACTACGCCATGAACGATGCCTTTGATGGGAACGACCTCACCAAACTCAATAGAGACATGATGTGGAAAAGAAACCCATTCCGTGCGGTAACCTTTGTCACCAACCACGATACCGACGAGATATGGAACAAGCTACTTGCCTATGCCTACATCCTTACCCACGAAGGCTACCCCTGTATCTTCTACCGCGACTACGAGGAGTGGTTAAATAAGGATCAAATGAACAACCTGATTTGGATTCACAACAATTTGGCAGGCGGTTCTACCAATATTCTTTACGCCGACAACGATGAGTATGTTGCCCGTCGTAACGGATACAACAATGCAGGGTTGGTGGTGTACATCAACAATGCAGATACCTGGCAGGAACGCTGGGTTGAGACAAACTGGTCGAATACCCGCATAAAAGATTACACAGGACACTCGAACTGGGAACCTGTAACCCAAAGCGGTAAATGGGTAAAGGTGCAAGCACCGCCCAAAAGCTACACCGTTTGGTCGGTAAAGTAGCACCATAAAACAAGCAATCCGCTATACTTCAGCGTTAGTATAGCGGATTGCCTTTTGAAAATAAAAAGTTACCCATTTAGGGCTATTATACGTAGCCGTTCTTCATCTACAATCTCAACTTGCTTTCCCGATAGTACAATCAAGCCATCCTTCGCCAACCAAGCCAGCGAGAGGTTTACGCTTTCCTTCGAGAATCCAACCACCTCGGCCAACTCTAGCCGCGTAAGGGGTAGCGCATACTTGGCGCTCCCAAAATGCTTCATAAACTCGAGCAAGGTAAGCGCAATTGCCCCCAGCGAGTTTTTGGTATTCTTACGGGTTAGCTCGCCCACCATCTCCTTAGTCATAAGCGACATTAGGTGAACCATGCGGCTGGCAAACTCGCCGTTGCTGCGGATGAGCCCATCCACCACATGCTTATCTATTAAGCTAACCTCCGAATCGACCAGCGCAACCACCGAAAAATCGACCTGCCGCTCCACAAACGAGCACATTAGTCCCACAAAGGCCTTTGCAGATACAATGCTAATGGTTGTATTTTGGTTGTCGGTAGCCACATCGAGCTTCACTATCCCCTTCTCGAGGAATAGAATGCTGGACATAGCAAACCCCTGCTTTACAATTGTCTCCCCTTTGGTATACCTTACGGTGGTGATGCTGCCAAACAGCTCCGCACGCTGGCTATCGCTGAGCGCATCAAAGCAGTATTGGGCATCGCACTTGCATGGATTCATAGGCATAGTTTATAGAACAACGTAAAATTACACATTTAAAGAGGTAATACTACACCTTTATGGGTATAAAACTGGTTGACCGATTTCTTTTAAAGCCAAGCGCAAGATGCTAGGTTTGCCTACAACTAAAACACTAAAGTTATGGCCGATCTTAGATTTAGAATAAGCGCAAATAGCGAAACACCAACCAAAACGGTAGTAAAGGCTCGCAACTTCCAAATTACCATCGACGAACCCGCCGATTTAGGAGGCAGCGACTCGGCAGCCAACCCCGTAGAGTATGTGCTAGCCGCCTTTGCTGGCTGCCTCAACGTTATGGCGCACGTGGTTGCCCGCGAGCTGGGCTTTACGCTTCGCAAC
Organism: Alistipes sp. ZOR0009; assembly: GCF_000798815.1. NCBI lineage: Bacteria > Pseudomonadati > Bacteroidota > Bacteroidia > Bacteroidales > Rikenellaceae > Alistipes > Alistipes sp. ZOR0009. The sequence continues at coordinate 45,508 of NZ_JTLD01000024.1, forward strand.
GTAACCATCGACATTGCAGGCACGCTTAACCCCGAAAAGCTGTTTGGACAACCTACCGAAGACCGTGCCGGATATAAGGAAATAACAGTAAAGATGAAGCCAGATTGCGATGCCGATCCAGAAACCCTACAAAAATGGCTTGAGGCAATTGGCGAACGCTGTCCGGTTTGCGATAACCTAAAAAACCCAACACCCGTTAAGCTGGCATTGGGCAAATGCTAAGAAGCACTATTAACCTTGAAACACGCAAAAGGCCGCAATACAACTTGCGGCCTTTTGCGTGTAATATAGCAAACGGAAAGCGCACATATCCTAACCCACACAAGACTGTCGATATACAATCCCAAATCGGAGTATAGCCTAAACACCTCAAGCTTCTTGTAAAGTAAATATGGCTACAGCCACAAAAAAGTACCGCTACCATGGTAACAAAATGCTCCATCTGTTGCTACATTGCGCAAATTCGATTTTAAAACAGATAAAATAAGCAAGATGGTAACCAAGCACACCTCAATCCCCGAGCAATCGGTTCTAAAGCACGAAGAACCTCAATACTCCTACATCGACAGCTTTAGAGGAGTAGCACAAATAGGGCAGCAACCAGTAAGCGTAGACAACGTTGCCAACCTATTTCTAACAGCAGGTCCCAAATGGGCTGATACGCTAATGAATATTAGAGATAAAGTAGCTGGCTTGTTTGGACTAAAAACCTCCAAGCAAATGGGCGACGGGCAAAACCAGACAAAAGTAGTTCAGTACGAGGTAGGGCAACAGATGGGCATCTTTAAGGTGGTAGAGAAAACTGAAAATGAAATCATACTCGGCGAAGAGGACAAGCATTTAAACTTTAAGGTATCCCTACTGCTCGAAACCGTCGCACAAGCCCCCAACACCAAACAAATATCCATAACCACAGCCGTAAAATTCAACAACTTTTTTGGGAAAGCGTACTTCTTCCCAGTTAAACCGGTACACGGTATGATCGTAAAGATCTCGCTAAAGAATATTATTAAGCAAATAGAATCGGGAATATAGCCCGCAAATAACCATGAAGAAAAGAGGTAAGTAATGATTAGCAAAGTTCTACTCTCTATCCTAACAATCTGTACCGCAACCGCCTTCTCTCAAGAATCAAAACAAGACAAGGCGGATAAAAAACCAACCGTATACTTAGTAGGATCAATCCACAACATGCACTTTAACCCCAACAACCACTACTCGATAAACGACCTTTTGGCTCAGATAAGCGCGTTAAAGCCAGATGTTGTTTGTGGAGAGATAACGCCCGAGTCTTTTAATCAACCAATAGAAGGGTACTTTCCACCCGAGGCCGCATGCCTTGCAGAAATGGCCTCCGAGCTTAAATACCGCTTCGTACCCGTAGATTGGCGCCTCGACTATGCCACACAAAGCATTGCCGACAAGGAATACCCATCATCCGTAAAAGAAAAAAGCGATCCCCTTCTTAACAAGGTTCAGTTAATACTAAAAGAGCCCTCACCTTCGTTATACGATAAAATACATAGTAAGGAAACCTTGTCTATACTAGATTCACTATACGAAAACATAATTGGAGTAAACGCCCTTGCCGAAATTGCTTGCGGGAGCTGGCACGAACGAAACCGTCGCGCGGTAGAGAATGGCCTAAAGGCAGCCCCAAATGCCCAAACAATTGTATTTGTCTTTGGAGTCGACCATCTACCTCAGCTACAGCGGCAGCTAAAGGCTGCCGGTATTGATGCACAAGTAGCCCCGCGAATGTTTACCCCAAGCCTCAACCCTAAGCTACCCAAATCCGTTCTGGAAAGATGGAAGCGCAATCGCGATAACCTAATCTCTATCCGCGATAAAAAGATGGAGATATCGTACGACAACTACCTAAAAGTCATAGATAGCCGACGCATAGAAAATCTTGAGGAGGCAATTCAGAAATCGCTATAGCCATATTTTGACTGTAGCCTCAGCCGACACTAACTACCACAAAATAGCAACATGAAAGAACTAACATCTCTTGAAAACCTGAGCTTTGATACTCTTTACAGCTCGTTCAGCAAAGCTTTTAGCGACTACGAAATACAAGTTTCCGAGCAGGAGCTGCGCATTATGCTAAGCCGACGGGGTTTTGTCCCCTCCCTTTCGTTTGGGCTCTTCGATAATGAGGAGCTCGTTGCATTCACCCTAAATGGGATAGGCCAATTTAACGGAAAGAAAACCGCCTACGATACTGGTACCGGCACCTTAAAGGAATATAGAGGGCAAGGATTAGCGTCCAAGGTCTTTACCGACTCTATTCCCTTTCTCAAAAAAGCAGGAGTTGCCCAATACCTGCTAGAGGTGTTGCAGCATAACACAGGAGCTGTTTCGGTATATCAAAAGTTGGGGTTTAAGGTAAGCAGGGAGTTCAACTACTTCGTACAGGCTACCTCAATGGTCAATATTCCCTCCAAAACGCTCGCTTCGGAGTACCATATTGGAAAAGCCAGCCTAGAGCAAAAGGAGATCTTTAGCACCTTTTACGACTTTACCCCCTCGTGGCAAAATGGATTCGAGGCTATAGTACGAAGAATCGAAGATTTTACAATTATCGGAGCATACAAAAACGCGCAGCTGGTTGGGTACTGCATCTATGAGCCCAACTCTGGAGATATAACGCAAATTGCAGTGGATAAAGATTTCCGCAGGCAGGGTATTGCGTCTGCACTACTCACCGAGGCCTTAACAGCGAATAGGCATAGCAACATAAAGGTTATAAATACCGAAATATCATGCACAAGCATCACCGCATTCCTCGGCTCGTTTGGAATACCTGTAAAAGGAACGCAGTTCGAGATGATAAGGGAGCTGTAACCTCAAGATAACACGTAGGCATTAACAGATGGTATGCTGCGCTTGGCATACTACCAAAGTACCTACTAGCATAAATACAAGCGTATGCTGCCAAGCTGGTAGCGCTTCTTGGATGAATATTTCAGCAAATAACATAAACTACAACATAAATTCTCATGAAACAATTACAACAACGAATTAAGCAAAACGCAACACTCTCGGTAATCACAGCAGTAGCTATTGGCTTTGCCATCTTTTTTATGAGCGGGGTACTGAAAGATCCCGTTTTTAGCCTACTCGATCAGCACCTACACCTACCTCCCTACTGGGGAAACGTTGTTCTCAAGTTCTTCATGCTTGTTCTCTCCATCGGAACCATTCTGCTGCTAAACAAAGGAAATCTTAAAAGCTACGGATTTCAACGATCTAAAAACATCCGATACATTCCGTTTGTACTAAAAGTATCAGCCATCAGCGCCGCTTCTTTTATCTTTTCCTTCCTAGTATTTATGGTTGTCCTATCCAACCTATTTCCAACCGCAAACCATCAAACATTCGAAAACGAAAACATTGTTGTCACGATCTTCACCGTATGGATATGGTCGAGCTTATGCGAGGAGGTTTTGGTGCGAGGTGTCGTACAGGGCTTTATTCAGCATCTTCGCCATATCAAAATATTCAAGCTAAGCCTCCCTGTAGTTGTGTCGGGCCTGTTTTTTGGAAGCTTGCATGCATTTCTATTTCTATTTATGAGCTGCTGGTTTGCCGCATTCATTGTTTTTGATACAATAGTGATGGGTATGGTAGCAGCCTACTATAGAGAAAAATCGGAAAGCATAATTCCAGCATTCTGGGTTCACTTTATTGCCAACGTAATTGGGTGTACGCCATTGCTCTTTAAGTTTATATTCTAAGATCTTCCTAAAATTAGAGGAACCATCGCAATTGGAGAGCACCAAATTATGCCGTCTGCAGTACCTTTGCAGCCATTAATAACACACTTCAACATGAAGAAAAAGATATTTATATTCCTTTTTGATGGCTTTTCTGACTGGGAGATAGCCTACCTTACACCCGAAATTAGAAAGAGCAGCACCTTCGAGCTAATCTACTTTTCGAAAGATGGCATGCCCGTAATTTCGATGGGAGGGCTACAGGTAGTACCAAGCCTAGCGCTAACCGAAATTGTCCCTCACGATGTAGATATGCTAATTCTTCCTGGAGGAACCGCTTGGGAAAAGGGCGATAATGAAGGAGTAACTCCTCTTGTGAAGTTGATTGTAGATTTAGGCAAGCCTGTAGCTGCCATTTGTGCAGCAACGGCCTATCTGGCCCAGCAGCAGCTGCTAGATAACCTAAAGCATACCAGCAACGATCTGTACTACCTAAAAGCAGTTGCCCCCGCATATTCCGGCGACTCCTTTTACACAAATGCTTTAGCCACCTCCGATAAAAATATAATTACAGCCAACGGCATAGCCCCCATCGAATTTGCAAGAGAGGTATTTACCATCTTAGGGTTATACCCAGAACAGGATATCGAGAAGTGGTTCCAACTTTTTAAAAATGGAGTTTGGAGCGAATAAACCCGACCACCTCAACGGCTAGCCCTAGTTTACTATAGAATTAGAGTAGCCCACAGAGCAATATTTTAAGCGCAGCTTTCGTAGCTGCGCTTCTGTTTTTGTGAATACCTCCATACAACATATATCAGGCTACCTCTTTTTGTTTTATATGGCTTGGCGCAAGCGCACTTCTTTTATACATTGCAAGCCTAAACACCAGCGTCGCATAGCCACATAGCGCACAGAAGTAAGTAATCTCCTAACAGAAGGTTACCACAACACCGTGCAGTCGGCTGGCTACGCCATTTGAAAATTAAACAAACCACCATGAGAAAAGAGTTGGCCATGCTTACCGCCGTAGGGAGCATCACCGCTTCGGGAGTATGCGGTACTAAGCCAAGCCTGCATGCTCCATCCGCCAACAACGGTAATGGCAGCCGCCCAAACATTCTATTCATCCTATCCGACGATCATACCTCCCAATCGTGGGGTATTTACGGAGGAATTCTCAGTCGCTACGTAAAAAACGACAACATTAAGCGTCTAGCCAACGAGGGTTGTGTGCTAGAGAATAGCTTTTGCACCAACTCCATCTCGGTTCCTAGCCGTGCCTCCATCCTAACAGGGAAGTATAGCCACCAAAATGGCGTTTACTCCCTCGACGATGCCCTATCGCCAGATAGCAGCAATATTGCCAAAACCATCCGCGAAAGCGGCTACCAAACGGCTCTATTTGGTAAGTGGCATCTTAAGCGCGAACCTAGCGGATTCGACCACTACGCGGTATTTCACGATCAAGGCGAATACCGCAACCCCGTATTTAAAACGGCCGACAGCTGGATTGACGATGACAAGGGGAATAACGGGAAAAGAGCCATTGGTTTCTCTACGGATTTGGTTACAGATAGCACCATCTGCTGGATTAAGCATCGCGATCAAAGCAAGCCCTTCCTTATGTTCTGCCACTTTAAGGCTACTCACGAGCCTTGGGACTATCCCGAACGCTTTGCCCATCTATACGACGATGTTGAGATTCCAGAACCAGCCAACCTTATGGAGTTTTTCCCTTCATCAACAAGTAGAACCTTTAAGGGACAAACCTTAGAAACTATTGGCCGAAACTGGGAGTATGCCTCTAAAGATCCCGACAAATGGTGGTGCAAATATCCAGGGTTGCCCTTTAGCACTCAAGGCATGGATAGCATTACCGCCCGTAAGAGAATATACCAGAAGTACATTAAGGACTACCTTCGCTGCGGTGCTACGGTAGACGACAACATCGGCAAGCTCCTTCGCTTCCTCGATGCCGAAGGTTTAAGCCGTAATACCATTGTTATCTACGTATCTGACCAAGGCTTCTTTTTAGGCGAGCACGGTTTCTACGACAAGCGTATCATGTACGAAGAGGCGCTTCGAATGCCGTTCGTTATTCGATATCCAAAAGAAATTCCTGCCGGAACGCGCAACCACGATATCATCTTAAATACCGACTTTGCAGCGCTACTGGCCGACTACGCCCAAGCAAAAGTTCCGACAGGAAGTAACGGAAGAAGCTTCCGCGAAAACTTAAAAGGGAAAACGCCTAAGGGATGGCGCAAAAGTGCCTACTACCGCTACTGGACGCACCACGATATTCGTCCAGCACACATGGGGATTCGCAACGACCGCTACAAGCTTATCTTTTTCTATGGTAATAGGCTAAGCACGACTGGTTCAAGCAGCATCCCTACTACCCCAACTTGGGAATTCTACGATTTAAAAATGGATCCGCACGAAAACAGCAACTCCTACAGCAATCCTAAATATACCAAGCAAATTAAGCGCATGAAGCAGGAGCTGCTAAAGCAACGCCAGCTGTGTGGCGATGTTGATGCCAACGATTCCACCATGAGGAGAATCATGGACAGATACTACTGGTAATGTAATCGACAAGCCAAAGCAGAACCTTTATTGTTCAAACAGAAAAATAAAGTAATTTAACGCCCATATTAAAGAATAAACATATCACAAATCAAACAGGTGTTTTATGAGTCAAAAACCATCGAATGCATTTATTGGCGCATCGTGGATCGCGCTTGGTGTTGGAGTTGCAGGTTATCTTACAGGCTTAGCTAGAGCAGAAATGCTGCTAAATGAAAAGGGATACTACCTTACCGTTCTTATTTTAGGGTTGTTTTCTGCTGTTTCAGTTCAAAAGTGTGTAAGAGACAGGTTAGAGGGAGTTAAAGTTACAGACATTTACTATGGTTTAAGTTGGTTCTCTACACTTGCGGCTATTATTCTACTATCTGTAGGGTTATGGAATGCCACAATATGGCCTAGCGAAAAAGGTTTCTATGCGTTTTCGTTCCTACTATCTTTGTTTGGTGCTATCGCCGTTCAAAAAAACACGCGTGATGCACAAACTGAAGCCTCTGAAGTTGAAAAATAAACAACATCCTTCAAATACAAAAAGCAACCCAATTAGGTTGCTTTTTTTGTATCCATACTCTCCAAGAGGACAAGCCATATACATAAAAAAGTTGGCTACTTACTCTTTTCGATCTTCCTATACGAAGTAATCAGCCCCTGAATTAACGAAGAGCTAAAACCTTGGTGCTCCATTTCATTTAATCCGGATATGGTAATACCCATTGGCGTTGTCACCCTATCAATTTCGCGTTCGGGGTGCGCCTTAGAGCTTAGAATTAGCTCGCTAGCTCCCTTCATAGTTTGAGCGGTAATGAGCTGCGCCATCTCCGCGCTAAAGCCAATCTCGATGCCCCCCTGCATGGCCGCACGCATAAAGCGCAGCGCAAAGGCAATTCCACACGAGCCTAAAACAGTTGCAGCAGCCATCAGCTCCTCATTAATAACGGCGGTTTCGCCCAGCTGGTTAAACAGCTCCTCCACCACAGGAAGCCTATCCGCCCAAGGTTTATCAAACGAGATACAGGTCATTGATTGGCCTAAACCAATGGCAGTGTTGGGCATCGCCCTAAATACAGGGATGTCAGAGCCAGCCGCCTTCTGTAGCACCTCCGAACTAACACCCGACACCAGCGACACCAACGTCTTTTGCGCCGTTAGCGCTGGCTTTATCTCCTTAATAACATCGACCACCTGATACGGCTTAATGGCAAGGATTATTAAATCGCAGGCAGCAGCAGCATCAACGTTGCTTGGGAGCACGTTAACACCTCTTTCCTTTAAATGATTCAGCTGATGCGTTCGTCGTCGGGTGATGTAGAGCTTATCTGCCTCCAAAACCTGCATCTTCAAAATACCTTCGGCAACTGCCGCGCCTAAATTTCCGCCGCCAATAATGGCAACCCTGTTGCAACTCATCAATTATATATTTTAATCGTCAATTTCACCATCTCTTTGCTCGCGCAAATCAACAAGTGTCCGTTCGTCAGATAGGCAAGCAGCGCTAGGGGAGCCAGCGCAGCTATATCCAATTAAGGGCGAAAGATAGTAAAAACCCAAGCGGCAGCCTACCGCAACCTACCAATAAAAAAGGATGGCCTTTCCCGCCATCCTTTTTTATATAGAGTAAAACAATACTAGTCGTGATTGCTAAAGTAGCGCATAAACTGCGAGCGCTCGTACACCTCGGGGTTGGCAAAGTTCTTAAAGCTCATTTTCCCCCTAAACTCGTCGATAGAGTTGTAGCCATGCCTATCCATCCAAGCGGTGATAGCACCAAGCATCTCGGGTATGGCATCAGCCCCTTTTTGGTAGATAAGCGAGCATACCTCCACCACCGAAGCTCCGGCCAGCAGCAGCTTAATGGCAGCCTCGCCGCTATGCACCCCGGTCGATGCTGCAACATCAACCTGTGGCACCGACGAAGACACGATGCCTACCCAACGTAGCGTATCGCGAAGATCAGAACCGCTGCTAAACACGTCGGCAGCGCCCATTTTCATGGTTTCGATATTGATATCTGGCTCGTACAAGCGGTTAAAAAGCACCACCCCGTTTACTTTACGGAAGTAGAGCTGATCTACCATGTAGGGCACGTTGGTAAATCCCTTAGCCATCTTAACAGAAACAGGAATGGTAACAACCTCGCGTACCTTAGCAGCCACCTCGAGGTACTGCGCCTCGCAGTGCGCCGCATTTTGATGCTTATCGGTAGCTAGGAAGAAGATGTTTAGCTCCAACGCATCGGCACCGGCAGCCTCTATCTTCTTGGCAAAGCTTACCCACTGGCCAGCGCTGGCACAGTTGATGCTTGCAATAACGGGTATGGCAACCGCCTTTTTCGATTCGCGAATAAGGGTCAGATACTCCTCTACGGAGTTATCTACGGCGTAGCTCATGATGTAGTCGTGCGCCTCGGGGTAGTCGCCTACCTGCTCGTACGCCTGCGCCTCGTGCATTATCTGCTCCTGAAAAAGCGACTTAAGAACAACGGCACCGGCACCAGCCTCCTCCATCTTCTTTACCTTATCAACCGAGGCAGTAAGCCCCGAGCTGCTTACCACTATGGGATTCTTAAGCGTTAGTCCAAGATACTTTACTTCTAATGATCTCATTCGAATATAATTTTTGGGTTAGATGGAACCCGCATGTAAGGCTATATTCAGACCTGTTTGCGACTGCTAGTCTTGCGGGTTTCATGGTTTAAGTCGACATTTCAAAATATACTAGGCAATATAGCCAAATCATTTGGAAGAGTAAACCCTGCCTCCAAATATTGCAGAACCAACGCGCACAATGGTACTTCCTTCGGCAATAGCCAGCGAATAGTCGTCGGACATACCCATCGATATCTCCTTAAAGTGCGCATCACCGGCAAAGTAGCGCTGCTTAATCTTGGTAAATATTTCCTTCAGATGGCGGAACTCGTAGCTTACCTGCTCCTGATTATCGGTAAAGGTGGCCATGCCCATTACCCCCACCATGCGTACGTTACGCAACTCGGCTAGCGCTCCCGATTCCAAGAACTCCGACAAATCAGCATAGTCAAAGCCAAACTTAGTCTCCTCCTCGGCAATGTGCATTTGGAAGAGGCAGTCTACTACCCGTCCGTTTTTGGCCGCCTCCTTGTCGATTACCGCCAGCAGCTTAGGCGAGTCTACCGAATGGATTAGCGACACAAAGGGGGCAATATACTTCACCTTGTTGGTTTGCAGGTGGCCAATCATATGCCACTCGATATCCTTGGGCAGATCGTTCCACTTCTGAGTCAGCTCCTGCGGCTTATTCTCGCCAAACACGCGCTGTCCGGCACGGTAAGCCTCCTCGATGGCCTCGTTGGGCTTGGTCTTCGATACGGCTACCAGCTTAACCTCGTTGGGAATTCCCTTACGTACTAGGTTTAAATTTTCTATGATGCTCATCACTCTACAATTTCTGAACCCAAAGGTATCAAAGCCATCGAAAAAAGTAAAATATTATTCGATATACGTTATATCTGGCTCCTATTTATTGCCAACAATGGGTTGATGCCCGCCTTATGAGGCCCTAAAAATGGACGACAGCTGATGGGTGTCCACCTCCGAGCTCCTAAAAATAGAAAACAGCTGATGGGTGTTCACCTCCGAACTCCTAGAAATAGAAAACAGCTGATGGGTGTCGGCTTCAGAACTCCTGAAAATGAAAAAAACTGCTGATGGGTGTGCTTCAAGCGACAACACAGCCTAACAGTACCAATTTTTTACTACATTTGGTTGCAAGCGGCCTTCCTTTAAGGCTACCGATATCCCCCAAATACTATAGCTACAAATAAAATGATAACGCTACCACAGCAAGATACCCCCACCGATTTCTCGCTAGTTTTTTACGAAAACCCAGCCGAAACAATAAAGAGCCGGATCAGCTTTACGCAAAATGTCTTCAGCTTTTTGGTGGAAGGCTACAAGGAGATATACGCGCAAACACCCAAATTCATAACGGGAAACGAATTTGCCCTAGTAACCTCGTCGTGCTGCCTAATGACGGAGAAAAGAAGGCTGGAGGAAAGGGCATATAACAGCGTGCTGCTCTTCTTTAGCAACGAAGCGCTCAAGGCATTTCAGCTTCGCTATCACGACCTAATATCAAAGATCAAAGCAGAAGGAGAAGGCACCTTCGACGTGCAAACCTTCCCCTACGATACCTATAGCAATACCTTTCGGCGGTCATTAATGCTGCTTATCGATAGCGGTGGGGCAACCGATACGGAGCTTGTTGGTGTCAAGTTTAACGAAATAATGCTATACCTGCTAAAGCGCTACCCCGAAAGGGTGGTTAGCCTATTCAACAACCTCCATATCGAATCGGAGATAAAGCTTAGGGCTACCGTCGAGAATAACCTCTTCCACCAAGTTACCCTCGAAGAGCTGGCGTTCCTATGCAACATGAGCCTATCCACGTTCAAAAGGTACTTTCAGCACCACTACGGAACCAGCCCCAAGAGATACATCCTATCCAAGAGGATGCTGCTGGCCAAGCAGCTTATGGAGCATGGAGAGCGACCCGCGTCCATCTACGGGAAAGTTGGCTACCAAACCCTCTCCAGCTTTGCAAAGGCCTATAAATCCTACTTTGGCATCCAGCCCCATCAGGCGCAAGATTGACCTTTTAGGAGCGCTATTTGACCTTTTCCTAAACGCTTTTCGCCATTAATTTGCAGCAGAAACAAAATACCAATATCATGAAAAGATTAACACTCCTACTTATGCTCTGCCTCGCATTGACAGGCAGCTACGCCCAAACATTCACCCTAAAAAGTAACGACCTAGGCGGACAGGTTACCAAAAATCAAACCTTTAATGGCTTTGGATGTACGGGCAGCAACACCTCTCCGCACCTAGCGTGGGTTAACGTGCCAGAAGGAACCAAGAGCTTTGCCATAACCATGTACGATCCGGATGCGCCAACCGGCAGCGGATGGTGGCACTGGGTGGTTTTCAACATCCCTGCAAACGTAACGGAGCTAAAGACGGGTGCCGGCACCCCCAGCCTACAGCTGATGCCAGCAGGCTCCATTCAGAGCCGTACCGACTTCGGACAACCCGGATATGGCGGCCCTTGTCCACCAGTTGGAGATGGATTTCACCAGTACATCATTACCGTTTATGCGCTAAAGACAGACAACCTAGGTCTCGACGAGAAGGCTAGCCCTGCAATGGTTGGCTTTAACCTTAACGCTAACGCCATTGCTAAAGCATCCATTATTGCCTACTTTAAGCGCTAGGGAGTAACAGCTATCTACCAAATACGAATACAAAGCGCACAGCTTAAATAGGGCAGCCCGATCTATATCAAGATCGGGCTGCCTGCTAGTATGCTCTATAAGAATGATGGCTACTAAAATAATGCCTTTAAGATAGGAAGCATCTCCTCGATCCAGCTACCTGTTGATCTATTGTAAAAATGGGTATCAGAGTTTATGGCAAACGGTATCTTACTCCTATCCAGCTCGTCCTTTACGAATGTAGCAAAAGCAACCTGCTCCAATACCGTATACTCATTGCCATCGTTATAGTTTCCGGCCATCCAAGCCCCAACCCATGTGGGAATTCCCGTTTTCTGCTGCCAGGCAACCGCATAACGAATTTTCTGCCGAATAAGTTCCTTTTCCTCCTCGGTGCCCGTTGTCCACAGCTTCTTAGGATTGCTTTTGGACGGACCCGACGCGTAAAAATGCCACTCCGCCATTAGGTAGCCGTTGGCTTTAGAGGGAATCACAAGGGCATTTAAGTTTTCGGGATCGGAGCGTACAATGGGCGATATGAATATTATGCGGTATGGATTAGCAACACGAATCTCGGCAACAGCCTTTTCATATAGCCTATTCAAGGTGGCAGGCTGGTTGTTTAACTCGTCGGTTACCTCTATAATAAGGTCAAACGAAAGCAGGTTGGAGGTATTCTTGTAGCGTTCCGAAACGGTTTTCCACCAAGCCACAACCCGCTCTAAGTTCGCATCTGAAGGATTTTCCTTAAAGTCGTTGGCCTGATAGGCAACTACAGGAATTAGTCCACAGCTTAAGCAATCGGTTATAACACGATCCAAATGCAGCAGCAGATCCTCACTGATATCATCAGCAATCCTAATGCGCACATGCGAAAACCCAAGTTTCTTAAAATCCTGTGGAGCCTTAGCATTGTAGTCCTCCATTCCTTGTCCTGTTTTCACCCAGTCTACATCCATCCCACGACCTAACAACGCGGCATATTTTTGAGGGGTTATCGAACTCGCTGGTTCTAAGATGGGCGCTTCGCTTTTGCTGCAAGAAAATAGCAACGCACTAAATGCAACCATTCCGGCCAAACAAATACCTCTAATAGTAAATAAATCGTTACGCATAAAATTATCATCAATTAACTTATGAAAGAATACAACTTCGATGAGAGTTACCCTACCAATAGTCACAAAATAGCTATCCACCCTAAATTTTCGATCTTATCCCTTTTACAACTGGAGAGGAATTTGGCACAAAGAACACCCATCATACAAATAAAAAAGGCCAATCTTAACGGAGATTGGCCTTTGCTCTGGTGCTAGGCATCCTTGGGTTTGAGGACGTAATTCCAAACCAACGCAGCGATAACACCGCCTATAATGGGCGCAAGAAGAAATAGCCATACCTGGCTAAGCGCCTCACCTCCCACTATTAATGCAGGGCCAAAGCTGCGGGCAGGGTTTACGGATGTTCCTGTAATCGGAATGCCCACCATATGAATCATGGCCAACGACCAACCAATGGCAACGCCAGCAAAGCCGCCGGGAGCCTTAGGGCTGGTAGCGCCAAAAATCACTATTAGGAAAATAAAGGTAAGCACCACCTCAGCCAGAAATGCTGCCCCCATACCGTACTTCATGGGCGAAAGGTCGCCGTAGCCGTTTTGTCCCAAACCGTTTACCGCCAACGAGTAGTCGGCCTTACCCGATGCAACAAAGTAAAGGATAAGCGCACCAACGATGCCTCCCAAGAACTGAGCAACCAGGTAGCCAACGGTATCTTTCCCCGAAATCTTACCTGCTACCAGCATCGAAATGGTAATGGCTGGGTTGATATGGCAGCCCGAGATGTTGCCAATGGCGTACACCATAACCAGTACGGCAAGGCCAAAAGCCATAGAGATGCCTAAAAAGCCAATCTGCGAGCCTGCAATTACAGCACTACCGCAGCCAATCAGAACGAGAACGAAGGTTCCAATAAATTCTGCAAAATACTTGTTCATAGCTATTCTGAGTTAAGTAATACAACCAATTTACAGAACTTTACCTATACAATTCAAGATGGTAGCTTAAAATTTAACAGTACAGGTGTACATTATTCTTTGAAACAAGACTCCAACATGTCTCCATTTTGCCTGATTAATGGTCTAAGCAAACGCAGAAAAATAAAAAGAGGCTGTTTTAAAAACAGCCTCTCAAATAAGTTTTCTACTTTTTCTTTTGGTAAGTCAGCCTTATATCAAATCTACCCGACTCTCCATTACCGTTGGTTCCGTTAAGAATCATAGTTTGGGGGTAACCAAACTCATCATAATCGGTATAATCAATCCAACCATTTAGGCTGTATTCTTCCGCACTCCAAGCACGCTTAATAGCATTTACGATCTTATAGTGATCGAGCAACGGGTTTATAGCACTAATGGAATTACCAAAGAAATTCTTAAGCTGATAGTTGTATTCGAACTTAGCCAACAGCCTAAACCCTCTAGGTTTAATAATCCTACCATTTTCAAAGCGGTTAGTTTCTGGATTATACCAACTATCCCAAGAGTAAACGGCATTTTGCAGGGCGTATATTTCGATTGGGTTACCATTTTTATCGTAAACAGTTTCCTGAACTTTTGCGCTTTTACCATCAGAGCCAAATCTACTAATGCAAGTTACCTGATTGGTTGCATTGTACTCATACGCTAAATAATCTCCTGAAATAGCCCATGCACCATTTACCTGTACATATTTCTCTGACTTAACCACCTTATTTGCGGCATTGTATGTTAAGCGCAGCTCGTATTCAGGCTGAGTAACACCTGTACGGTAACAGGTAATTGCAGTCATAAGTCCTTTAGAATTGTTGGTAATTACAAAACGGCGACTGCTAACAACATCACCAAGTTTTGTATTCGAAAGCAAATTGCTAATGGCATAGCTGGTAAGGTATACCACATTAACCCATTTTTTATCCGCACTTCTATAGGTTGATGAGTATACAATTCCTCTTGAGGGCTGAATAATACGGCTATCTGTAATTTTAATTACCTCATTCCAATTAAAATTTACCTCGCTTTTAATTGATTGTTGAGCATCTGTAAGATAGGTATGCATGTATGCATTCTGGTATATCTTCGAGGCTTTAGAATCCTTATCGTACACTTCCAGTGTATAAGTATCCTTCCCCGCCTCTTTCGTACAAATAAAATCGGAGCTCGGAACTTGACCATTATTGTAGTATTTAATAGTGTAGTTCTCGGATACATGAAAATAGTCCCAATACTGATTATTTGCTGTTGCAAATCGCTTTTCAGTTACACCTACCAGCAAACCATTAGCATACTCGCTAACTATTTCGGTACTTTTTGCCTGCTGCCTTTCCTCTATTATATTATTAACGATACTGGCTACTTGATTTTTATCGTTATAGGTGATGTTCGCAAAGTTTAGCGCCCCCATGTACACATTGGTAAGCAAGTAAGCACCATTGGTATCCGATAACAAAACAGCGCTAAGTCCCGATCCACTAGTAACTATCTTAAATTCGGAAATATTTCCATTAGTAAGCGTAATTTTCAAAATGGAGGTTACCTCGTTATAGGTTATTGTTTGAATGCCTACACCATCCTTACCGTTAGTACCGTTGGTACCATCTTTACCATTAGTGCCGTTAATACCATCCAACCCTTTAGGAAGAGGAATTGTGACCTTCTCTCCAGAGCTGTAGGTTACGATCATGTTGGTATCTTTAAACTCAACATTAATCACTGTTTTCCCTTTTTCGATGGCATCTAAACGCTCCTGAATCTTTTTTAGATCATCCTGCATGCCCGAATTTTCGTCATTTGAGCAACTGAATAAAGATCCTACTGCAAATAGGAGGAATAAAAAACGTCTCATTTTTATACTAGTATTAAATTATAATGTTCAGAAATAGTAGGGAACAAATATAGGATTCATTTACTAAAAAGATTATTCGCACTTCTAATTCCTTGTAAAATATATGTAGGCTGCTTTACCTACTTAAAAACAAAAGGCCATCCCCTTTCGGGTTGACCTTTTGCAGCAATAAGTAGTCCCGTATACGAGGAGGTTAAAAGCTTAATCTAAAATTGGAGGTATACGCTCGCAGCTACCATCCATACAAACGTAGCCATCAGGGCATGTTGCAGGCTTATCAATATGGTAGGTACACCTAAGCTTACCACCCAAAATTTCGGTTTGCGCCTTCTTATTAAGAAGGTTTACTTCCTTTAAATCTTTCAAGTTTTTCATAGCTCAATTTTTTATAGTAGTAAAGATTGTACGGTGACGTTAAAAAACGCAGAAACCATTTACACACTCCATACCAGAAGGGCATGTTATATGTCCTAGATCGTCGTAACGGCAATTAATTTTACCGCCCACAATGGCCTCCTGCTCCTTCTTACCAAGGTGGCTAGCACCCTTTAGCTCCTTTAAAGTTTTCATAATTCAGCTTATTATAGTAGTAAAAATTGAACGACAGCGCTACTCCCAAGGAGCAAAAACGCAGGTTCCGTTAACACATGCCATGCCAGCAGGGCATACTAAATTCCCCTGATCGTCGTACCAGCACCTAAGTTTACCGCCCATAATGGCCTCCTGCTCCTTCTTACCTAGGTGGCTAGCACCCTTTAGCTCCTTTAAAGTTTTCATTGTTCAGCTTGTTTTAGTTTTTCCGATGATTTTAAGACGCTCGGATTAAAGTCTACCCCACCAAGGCGTAACCGTCCCAAGTAGCGCAAGCGAAATATAGCTGGTAAGCCGTCCAAGATTTTGGACGATGCCTATTTTTTTGATAGATAGCAGCAAAAAGGCGCAGGTTTTACACCCACGCCCACTTACAAAATCGTACTATACAAAAAAAGCATGCTACTCGATACTACGGTCGCACACTCCATTTTTGCAAACGTAACCTGTTGGACAAATAAACTTGCCGTTAGCATCGTAGCAGGGCCATTTACCTCCAGTAATTGATTCCTGCTCCCTTTTTGCCAGCTGCTTAACGCCGCCGAGCTCCTTTAAAGTTTTCATAGCTGTGAAATTTATGCTAGTTAGCCCGATGATTTTAAAGACACACCGGGTATATGTCTACTCCTTTTGAAATGCTACCGTATGCCAACGGCCGGTTACCCGTTAGCTGGACGCACATCCTTTTAACACCCGCTGCCCGCTACGAGGCATTCGCCAACAATTAACATAATAGAGCTAGCTACAAGCCTACCAACACGGGCCAAATAGAGGCTAATCCTACAGCACGTAATATAGAGCAACAGCCGTCCATAATTTTGGACGGCAACGCGCTTACTGTCAGCCCTGCTGTGGTGGTTTTTATTGCCAATAGAAAACCCCTCGCCAAACGACGAAGGGGCTACAGGTGTCTTGGTCAGTATTTAGCTGTTGGTTTACTTACTGCTTAGGGGATTGCTTATCGGTAGGACGTGCACGTACAAAAAAATCTTTAAGCGCATTGTAGCTAGCCTCGGCACCGGGAGTGTCCGAGCGACGTTTGAAATCGAGATAACGGTAAAGTACCAACGAATCGTTGTAGTTATCGTAGTCGTGCATCATCTTGGCGCTCTCCAAACGACCAACAATGCCTGTAGCCATAAGCAGTACGCTCTCGTAGAACATCCGAGCGTTGTAGTCCTTCTCATACTCCACCCAATCCACCTCTACGGGTATTAACTGTGGATTAAGCGTTTTAATTTCTCTAGCCTTATTAACAAACAGTTTATTCTGCTCATTAATCGAACCGTAGTAACGGCGTTTATCCGCGTTCAGATCAGGTAGCTTAACATCAACAATGGCCTTAATATCCTTAAGAGCCTTAGAAATCGTTGTTTTTTCCTCCTCGGTAAGGAGATCAACTATCACATTTGCTTCCATATTTCAAAATGTTTAAGACACTTGTAACGCTCAATATTAGCACTATTTATGTTTATTTCAAAATATCGCCATAAATATTTACATTTTTTTTCGTGATAAATAAAACATACAACACTTAGCACATGTACCTTACCTAACATTACTACCTTTTAATAAAAATACGGCAACTATTAACGTATGCTACATAAGCGCGGCTAACATTACAAAACGGCATCACCTCCAAACCCCGTCGGATACGTCCCGAACCACCCCGGATACGTCCAACGGCGCGTCGACCCGGTTCCGAACCCCGACCGACCACCTCAGAACCCCTCCGACCCGGTTCCGAACCACCCCAGATACG